>WLLG01000232.1 GCA_009700815.1 Actinomycetota bacterium | reverse complement strand
TTTGAATCCTCAGCAGTCGAGAACCCCGCATACTGCCGGACTGTCCATGGCTGGTTGACATACATCGTGGGATACGGGCCGCGCAGATAAGGGACAATCCCTGGATAGGTCTGCAGGAAGTCAAGTCCATCAAGGTCGGCTGCGCTGTAGAGACTCTTGACGTCGATGCCCTCAGGAGTCACCCAGAGCGGTCCGGCTTGCTCGGATCTTTGCTGTGGCTTGCGGTCGTGATCAAGTGGGATTTTGGTGAAATCTGGAAGCTGGAAACTCATCTTGGCACCTCTGTAACTGTGGCACCTTCTGTAACTGTGGCACCTGCGGCGTGCAACGCCCCAGAGAGCAGTTCCAATGCATTCACACCAAGGTGTACAAAGTCCGTCACACCTGCGGCTACTTCTTGTTCACGCCGATCACCAGGATTGCCTGCAAGATAAACCGCCGCTAGGCCACCCTGAGAAAGCACTTGAGCAAAGCTCTGCGCACGTTCCGCATAGAGCTTGTCAGAGGAACACAGACAGGCCAGGTGTGCTCCAGACTCAAGCGCCTCTGCCAAAGCAACCTCGGGGTCCTCGAAACCTGAACTGCCACCGAGTTCGCTTGTCACAGTCTCGATTCCACCAGCCTCAAAGAAGTTTTTGGCGAATGTCGCTCGGGCCGTGTGCACAGCCACTGGTCCAAGATTGACTAGAAATAATTTGGGACGAGAGCCAGTGGTTTCTAGGTGCGCATCAGAGGCATCACGTAGGGCCTCAAACTCTTGAGCCCACCGGACCTTTGGTAGTGGCTCACATAGAGTCGATGCAGATCCACCCCGAGGGATCTTCCCTGCAGCGCTAGTCGTGACGACTCGCAAAATCGGCTCTTCAGCAAGGTTGGGGAACTCGCTCACGCCAGTAATGGCCTGAGTTCGAGTAGCAACTTGGCTCAGTCGGGCGTTGCGCACTTGCTCAATCTCTGCTGCCAGGCTGCCATCAAGAAGCACTGCTGAGATTCCGCCTGCCGCTTCAATGCCTTGAAAAGCAACCCAAGAAGCTTCTGCAATCTGATCGGTCAAGGACTCGATATACCAAGAACCTCCCATTGGATCAGTCACCTTGCCAAGATTGGATTCCTCCTGCAGCAACAACTCGGTGTTGCGCGCCATGCGCCTACCAAGTTCCTCTGGTTCGCCAAGGGCTGCGTCAAAGGGAAGCGAGGTAACCGAGGCTGCTCCGCCAAGTCCTGCAGCAAAGGAGGCCGAGGTCACTCGCAGCAAATTGACCCAAGGGTCACGCTTAGTCATCATCCTCTCGGCAACGCGCACATGGAGTTGGATTCCCTGCGCAGGCGAGGATGCACCACAGGCCGCCACCATTGCAGACCACACTCGGCGAGCAGCGCGAAGCTTTGCAATTCCGGTGAAGACATCTGCGTCCACACTCAGAGTTACCTCTATCTGATGAGAGGCTTCATCAATCTGAAGACCGGCCTCGGCACATGCCCGCAGGTAGGCAGCACCCGTGGCCGCCATGACAGCCAGTTCTTGAATCTCACTAGCTCCAGCCTCGACATAGGCCGCTGTGTCAACGGAGCAGCTGCGAACTTGCGGGTAGGTGTTGTTGAGTCTCGCAGCCAACGAGCCTAATTCTGTGAGCGCCGCCTCTAGGCCCTGCGGAAGGACACCCTCCGCTGCCAGTACACCTAATGGGTCTGCACCAATTCCACCCATGGCACCGCTTTGCGCAACTCCACTTTGTTCCCAGACTGCAATCATGAGGTCTGCAGCTCGGGTGAAAGCGCTGCCTGCCTGCAGATACACGGGTGCAAGATCCAAGTAGACACCGGAGCAGAGCGATTGCAGGTCAGGGGTAGAAACGATGTGCACGCCATCTGTACCGCTGAGTTGGCCAGACTCTGCATCAGTTGGAACTACTCCAGCGCGAAACGCAGCATCAAAGCGCACAAGGAGTTCTGTTGAGCCTCTCTCTAATTCGCGAAGCGCAGTCTTGTTTGCCTCCAGTGGGTCAGAAGCAGTCAGGAGTGTCCGAATTCCCCACGCACCATCGGCGCGCAGTTCCGAGGAACTTCCACGAGTAAACGGCGCGCTCCCAGGGAATCCCGCCTCGTCCTGTGACCCAGGCGAGGTGGCTCCGGTGTACAGCGGCTCCACAATGATTCCGCCGGCAGTACGCGACTGCAGCTTTGACAGGGGCGCTCCCTTGAGCACTTTGTCTACTAGGGCTAACCATTGGTCCTCAGTAGCAGGCGGAAACTCGCCTGCAAGGGTGGGTTCGGCCTCGGTGGCCACAAATACCTCCACGAAAACTTCGCATCGAACTGGTGAAGGCCGAAGGTTACCGGACTGCAACTCAGGGTTCGAAGTGGCCGGTGTATGGAGGTGGCCCTGAAGATGTCGCTGGAGTTGGTTCGCTAGGTGGGCCGGGGACTGCTTCTGGCTTTTTCGGAATGATCACCGTGCGCTTGGGACGCACGTACACGATTCGGATCAACGTCAGAACGGTAAGAAGTCCAATCAGGAATATCGAGGTAATTCGAAAGATGGGGTTGCTCGCATCAGTACCCGCTTGTGCTGCGTGCAGCGCGGCGAACAGTGCAACGGGGTAGGAGAGGAAGTGAATCGTTCGCCAGGTCTTACGCTTCATTTTGCGCTGCGCCAGTGACGTACCTTCGACAAGGACAAGCCCCCAGAACGCGCCGATTCCCCAAGCAACTGCGCCTGCTCGATAGGTACTCACAAACGGAACAAAGAGTTCGGCCCAAGAGAATTTCAGGTAGCTGTCTGCAACTAGGGCACCGAGATGCACGCCGATGAAGATGACCGTAAGGCCACCCAGATAGCGGTGCAGGTCAGTCAACCAAGCGGGTAGACCCTTCTTGTCAATTATTTTTGAGGTCAGCAGTAATCCCCAGATGAGGGTGAGGACTAAGAGAACACCGGCAACAATTCCGCTGGCCCGAGACACATACCACCAAAACTGCGGGTTCATAATGAAAACGATTCTGCGAATACTCCACGGGTCAGCTGCTCGCCCGAGGCGAGCGTGACGAGTGCACCAGCCTGATCAAGCAGATCAGAGAGCTCGAGTTCCAACTCTTCAGAACCCCAGCCCACTAGGAGAGCCGTAGCTAGTGCCTCTGCCCACCAGGCCTCAGCAGCAATCACCGAGCACGAAACCGCAGCCCCGGTGCTCGGCTGTCCAGTGCGCGGGTCGATCACATGATGCGCCTCGCCCTCGTCGGTGCTCCACCTTCGGCGCAAGGTTGAAGACGTAGCGAGAGCTCCCCCATGCAAGTTGACTCTTGCTTCCCGAGGCTGGAAATGATCGAGTGCGACTTCCCAACCTTCTTCTGGTGGATCTCCAGCAACGCGCAGGTCTCCGCCGAGCGAAACAAGCGCTCCGGTTGCCCCAGCCTCCACTGCTTCGACTGCGAGCAAATCGGCTGCAAGGCCCTTGCCAATTCCGCCTGGGTCAATACCTACTCCGACTGGCAGCTGCACCAAGTTGACACTCGGATTGATCTCTATCTCCGAGCAGCCTGGGACTTCGGCAGGTGTGCTTCGAGCGGCATGCTCATTGCCAAGCTGCTCGAATGACTTGGTGTAGCCAGCAGAAATCACGGCCGTCAGGACAGTCGGGTCGAACAGGCCACCGGTGACCTGCCAAGCCCAGATCGCTCGCTCAATCAGCATCATGGTCTCATCTGAGACCACGGTCGGCGCGCCGGTGCCTGCGTTGAGACGACTCAACTCCGAGTCAGGGACGAACCTTGACCAGCTCTGCTCAAGGCCAGCAATTCGCTCCGCTAAATAATCTGCCAGATCCTCATCGGCTCCGATGAGGATCATGTGAGCGTCAGTTCCCATGACTCGAAACTGCCGATCAACTAGCACTAGAACGGGTTACCGGCGCCGAATATCTAGGTGCGGCCGTCACTGGGGGTGCAGCCTGAGGGGCAGAGGCAGGCGCAGATGAAGCCTGCGAAGATGATGATGATGATGATGATGATCCACTCGAAGAACTCCGCGTGCTGCCCGAGTTACTTCCCGAGGCACTTCCCGAGCTTCTGGTTACATACCGAGGTACGTACGTGCGGCGGATCACTACAACTGGTTCAGGTGCGGTGACCGGTACCGTCGAAGAGGTGGTTGCAGGGACCGCAAGCTCTGCAACTGCTGGCGCAGCTGCGGAGGATGCCGTCGCCTTACCACCGAGAACGGCGATGAGAACAAAAGTCGCTGCTGTAGAGACCACTGCAGCTGCCTGCCGAGAGGCCTTTGCTGGGTGACGGCGCTTACGGCGCTTGGTAGCAGTTGGTTCAGTCATCGTCATCACGTCCTTCCTGATGCTCTGGCTCAGACTCTGGCTCGTGCTCTGACTCGTGCTCTGACTCGTGCTCTGACTCACGCTCGATAGGAGTCGCAGTTACCGCCGATCCTGAGGAATCTGAAGCTGCAGCTACGGCTGAGTTACTCATGGGCGCAGCGCTCTTTGAGTTTGTAGACCCGCCCGAACTGGCGGACCTAGCTGAGGGAGACGCAGATGCCGCCGGTGAAGGCACCACCACGTCGTAGGGAACTGTGA
>WLLG01000231.1 GCA_009700815.1 Actinomycetota bacterium | reverse complement strand
GCTGCCTCGCCTGCTCTTCGGATATTTGCTCCAGGTGCAGGAGCGGCAGTGATGACGACGAACTCGCTCGGCGCTTCTGAGATCTGCATCTCGGGGCTGTGCGTATCGGGGCTGTGCGTATCGAGGCTCTGTGTATCGGGGCTCTGTGTATCGAGGCTCTGTGTATCGGGGCTGTGCGGGCTCGCTGCCGGCTGGGTGTCTTCGACCCGCACCACAGTGTCGGCGCCTTGCACCATCACAGCACCAGTCAGAATTCGCGCTGCTTCGGCAGCCCCGACTGTGCAGTCTGCTGGGTGGCCCGCAGAAGACACGCCCACCACCCGCAACGTCACTGGCAGGTTCGTAACGTCAGCGGCACGAACGGCGTAGCCATCCATGGCCGAGTTATCGAAAGGCGGAAGATCAACCGTTGCAAGAATCGGTTCGGCTAACACAGCGCCAACGCAGTCCCTAAGAACCAGATTCTTTGGCGGATTGGCCTGAAGCACAGCCAGTACCTGTTGTTGAAGTTGGTCGAACTGGATCACCGAATATCCCTCAGAGAAGCCGAACGAGCAGGTGTCACCTGTTTAGCTTGCCACTAACCGTGGTCATCATCAGCACTCTCGTCTGTCCCATCCCGAGCAGCATCTGCAGCTTGTTGCTGCGCTTCGACAATGGCAGCAACTGCCCGCTGAGTGGTCCTTTGCATATGTAAATCAGCTGCCGCCAAAATTGCGATGTTGACGGGCTTTCGGTATCCATAAAACAGGCCTGTGAGCATCCCGTGAAGGGCCGAGGATTCGACCTGATCAGCCAGGGGCGGAATCTCTGGCTGCTCAAGGGCTGCGCGCTCAAGATTCTCTTGTTGTGAGTCGGGCTGTTGCGAAGCTGCCATTAGTGCATCCCCAAGTAGTGGATGAGGTCAAACTCACGCAGAATTTCGCCGATGCCACGGAGGATCTGAATGGCGATGATGAGCAGATAGAACGAACCCAGCGCGAATGCGATTGCTAAGCCAAGAAGCTGTCGAAGCGGATCCAAGGAATCTTTTTGGAATCCCAGCCTGCTACCGCGTTCCTTGTCCCAGTACATGCGCCATTTGTTTCGGGCGTCAACCTCGGGGATTCCTGCGCAGGCTCTCCTCCATGCTCGAATCAGCGCAAGCCAAGTCAAGTAGTAGGTGGCAAGGCCAAGCGTGAACAGAATGGTTCCCTCCCAGAGCAGTATTGGGTTCAGGTCTTGACGACCGATGAGCATGCCAGACCAGACAAGAAGGAATCGCAGGCCGCCACCGAGTGCGGCCGCTGCCCAGAACCAGAGCCAGAACACAACGGCACCCCAGCAGGCGACATAACGGTGATAGCGAATCAGTCTGGGCGATACCTCTTCGATTGGAACGCCATTCCTGATGAGGTAGGCGGCATCGGCGCGAATGGAAAGGTCTTTGATGAACGCCGAGCCAGCCGCGATCATGGCGGCCTCGCTAGGGGTTGGTTCTTCTCCGGCACGCATACTGCGGTGAGCGCCAAGACCAAGTGGGCTTGAAGATGTTCTTGGGAATCGGGGATCTTGCCAGGAGTCTGCCCACGGATCTCGCCAAGGATCTTGCGGATAGTTGCTCATGAGAGTCCGCCGATGAACGTTCCGAGACCTTCAGTTTCTTTGCCGATTTGAACCACGATGCGGGGAAGGTCCTCTAGGTCAGAAACTCGAACTTGTGTCCCCAAAAGAAGTCGCTGCTTGCGGTCAACCCAGACTCGGCCCACGCTCAGGTCTGCGTTCAGTGCGTTGAGTTCTTTCATGACTGCTCGGGTCAGGGTGACATCCTGGGCAAGTTCCGAGGTCACGTTGTACATCAGGTAGTCCACATCAGGGGTTTGCCGCAGAATGACCGTGGCCCCGGAGATCTTCATATGCCATTCGGAGCCTTTGACTTTGGGTGCGAGCGGGGAGAGCACGTCGGCAAGGTTTTCGGGTGCATCAAATGCAGCATTGCCGTGAGCGACCACCGTGTGTTTGTCGTCAATAACCAACAACCGTCCTGCTGGAGTCGTGGCGAGGAGTACTCGCTCCCCCGAGATGTGGCGAAGTGCTCGACGCAGATGCTCAAGGTCAAGGGTTGCCGTGTGATTTCCGGACAGCTCGCCAACCGTTGCTGCGGGAATGCGAAAGCTTGCAACAAGGCTTTGGTGCTCTGTTGGCAGCAGATCAATCTGGATTCCAACCTCGTTGAGTCCGATCTGGCCCAAAATCGGCTGAAAACGCGCACTCCAACGATCCCAGCGTGAGCAGTTCCGCAGGATCGCACGAAGGTCGTCAATTTGTAGGTCACATTCGCCCACTGCAGCTGCGCTGCTGTACCACCGAGCAGTGCGAACCGGTGGCGCTGCACGAAGCTCAAACATCGCGTCGATGCTGGGCGAGCTGAGTTCGAGCGTGACTACTCCCCCTGTGCTGCGCTCATCGCGAATACCCAAAGCGCAGACCCCTGTAGCGCGTGCCGCCTCGGCACCGTATGAAATGCAATTACTGGGGATCCAAACTGCTTCGCTCAGGCCTTCTGCGCCCTCGCCGCCATGCAAGGTGACCGTGGTGGTGTTGGTGGCAATAGTCCATTCGCGCTTACCGCCGTAGAGCGACAGCTGCACCCCGGGGAAGGCGCCGGAATCAGAGCTGCGTAACTCGCTCAGAAAGTCAGACACCCACCGGAGCTCTTCCTCCTCGATAATGGTGACCGGAGCTGCAACCGATATTGGCCTCATTGCGGCGCACCCAGTCCCTCAGGAAGGATCACGGCTGCCTGCTCGTTCAAAAGACTCTCCAGAAACTTGTCTGGATCGAAGGATTCGCTGGGTCGGCTAGCAGCCTTTAATGCGGGCGGTTTCACGGCCCTTCGGGGGTATTCCGTGGGGCATCTGCCTTCGGGGTTGGGTAGGGAATATCGGTAATCTTGGGGTGGCCTTGCTGGGTTCTCTCTCACACTTGCTATGAGTCAAGACATCCGAATATGTGACATTTTTTATTGATGTTTTTTAGACTTCTTTTCAGGGGGACCCCGGACGGTCACCACCCCCGAAATCGGAGGGTTTTCGCTCTACCTCAAGGGTCAGTCGGGCGACGAGGCTCCACCTGGAACATCGAACATCCAGCGAACTCCAAAGCGGTCAAGGCAAGTTCCCCAGTAGTCGCCCCAGAACATGTCCGTCAGGGGATTTACGTCTGTAGCCCCCTCTGAAAGCGCAGCGAAAAGTGCCTCGGCCTCTTCACGGGTATCGGGCTGCAACGCAATCGTGGTGTTATTGCCAATTCTCACCTCATGACCCATCGATGCGACCATGTCCGTGCCCTCTAGGACATGGCCAGCGAGTATCGGCAAAGCCATGTGCATGACGAGCTGTTTCTCGACCTCGGTGAGTTCTGGCATTCCCGGTCCGGCCGGGACGTCTCCGATGCGCATGATTTCACCCTCATACTCAGTGCCAAAAACTGACCGATAAAACTCGAATGCTTCTTCGGCGTTTCCCATGAAGTTCAAATAGGTGTTCACGCGTGCCATAGGTACCTCCTTGCGTATTTCTGGCGGCAGGTCGCCGATGTTCTGTCCCCGCAAAAATACGCTAAGGGCAGCGACTCCTACAAAATATTCCGGAGCGATTCAGGGGGCGATACGCCAGCTTGTAGACGCGTGAGCAACTCTTCTGGCGTCCGTCCGGAATCCACCCATTGATGCACATCTTGCTCGCTGACATCTGTGAACTGCACAGCTGAAATCAGCTGAGCTTTCGTCAGGTCGCAATCAAGCCAGGGCTTCAGCGAATCACGGGTGACACCCGCTTCTCGGCCGAGTATCAACGCTGCGACTTCATCTATTGAGAGACATCCGAGATCAAACCCCTTGAGCAGGTCTGGGGTCAGCCCGTTTGCAATCGCCGCAGCAATAACCATTTCGGGAATCCCGACATCAGCCCATGCGGATACGACGGCCTGGCGCTTGCGTTCTTTCGCTCTGCCCATAATTTCTTGAACGGCGCGTCTCCTCCGTTCATCCTCGGCACTTTGTTGATCCATTCGCGACAGTTGAGCCTCTTCTTCCTGACGCTTGCGATCAGCTTCTTCGCGCCGGGGCGCATCCAGCTCCCAGGCTCTCTTCCTCTTAGCCGCAAGCTCCTGCTCCTCGAGGAGTCGGCGATCTGCAAACTCGTCAGGAGTCAGCTTTTCTTTGACAGCGCGCCCAGTGTCATAAGGGCCAATATTCCGCTCCCACCAAGGTAAGGCCGAAGCGCGATCAAGCCCTGCATATTTTGCATACAGGCGGGCCTTCTGATCCGGCATTCCATCAATCGGTTCTGCATCTTGAGGCAACGATTCAACAGTGTCCATCCACTCATCTCCCTTAATTTCACCCTCGATTTCCCTGCCGAAATACTACCAGTTTGCTCCGACAGCGAACCGGTGAATTTGGCAGTTTTGGAGCTCTGATTTAGGCGGAAATCCAGAAACTCAAGGGGAGGTTGTCAGACCCCCTTGGTACACTGTTTTTTGCAGGTTCAACTTGGCTTGCATCATCAAGAAGGCCCGAGAGTCCCGGCTCTGTGACGGTCTGG
>WLLG01000230.1 GCA_009700815.1 Actinomycetota bacterium | reverse complement strand
TGCTGCGATGGTGGTTGTCGTGACAGTCGCTCGAGGAATAATCGGAGCAACGAAGTTCTCAGGAAGGTAGTAGTCATCTCGGGGCGAGCCAGGGTTGGGCGCCGCCGAGGCGGAAGATACAAACGGGCCGACGCAGAGAACTGCCACTGCTGCGACCGACGCACAAGCAGTAACCATCCGGAGAACTTTCCGTGAGGTTCCAACAGAGATTTTCATGTTCATAGCTCCTTGCTCTGAAGAGGGGTTGTTCCCTCGCTCAGATGTCCAGAGCCAGGAGCGCTCAGAATCTTTCAGTTTTTAGAAAAAGATTTTCAGCGGACTTTGCAGGGCGGGCAGCCTTCACAGCAGCCTCTCCTACCTCGAGCAGTTCAGTGCCGTTGCAGTGCAGTTCATCAAGTGCCGTTCAGCGCGTGCAGTTGAGCACTGCGCTGCTACCGGTGTTACCGGCAAGGTCTGTGGCTACAGCCACAAATCCGAAGCTGGTTGCAGTGGGCTGGGTCGAAGGATTGAATGATGCAACCCAGGTACTCCCACCCCCTGACATGGGTACTGAACCCGAGGTTGCAACGTCACTAGTCCAATTGAGACTCACCGATGCAACCCCGACTGCTGAACTCACCGTTGCCGTATATGGCGTGTCGCAGCCCATGGGGAGCCCATTCAGTGAAACCTGGGGTGGCAGGGCTGGCGGTGCAGTAGTCGGAGCTGCTGTAGGCGGCACTGCTGTAGCAGGAGGTGCAGTAGTCGGAGCTGCAGAAACTGGAGGTGCAGTAACTGCTGAGGTCACCGTTGATGTGGTCGACTCGGGAATACTCACACCTCCCGCATCCAACATCGTTGTTGTTGTCTGCACAGAACCCAACGAGGTATCGACACGAGGCCAGAACAACACAAACCCAGACCCGTCCGCATCTGGATCCCTCAATTCGCTCGAAGCACCCTCTGAACGAACAGCCGTGTCACCTGAATCCAACAACACCGAACCACCAAGAACCAACAACAACACAACAAGCACCGCGAGCCCCACAACGAGCGCCCGGCGTCGAGCAGCACCATCCGCTGGCGGGAAACCATCCCCCCGCCATGGCCGCCCACCCCCTGTGTTGCCAGCACTAACCATGTTGCCAGCATCCACTGCGTTCCCAGCACTTGCAGCAGCACCCGCTGCGGCACTTGCAAGGACACGCTTGCGGACCGAGATCGGAACCCCCATCAACGGCGACGCACCCGCAACACCAGACAACACAAACGCAGGCACCTTCTTGCGCGACTGTTCACACACCTCACAAGAATCAACATGGCGATTCACCCGCTTACGCCACAGAACCGAAAACTCGCCATCCCAACTAGCCAACACGCTTCCCAGTTCCGGGCAATCCGCTTGACCCCGACTAGCAATCAGCAACGCCCCCAACGACTGGCCCACACGCTCCTTCATCCGGTGTGAGGCCTGGTGTGCGTTATTCGCCGAAACTCCCAGAGTGCTTGCCAAGTCAGCGCCATCAATTCCCTGCAACACCAGTTCCAGCACCAGGCGATCACTGCTCTCCAACCCAGCGGCAGCTTGAGCAATCAACTGCGCCAACTCAGCCTGCTCCGCCGAGGCCTCAACCATCGTCGAAGAGGAATCAGCTCTGCGTAACGCTTCAGAATCAGACATCTCAGATACCTCCTCTACAAGAACTGATCGAGACTCACGGCGGGTTTTCAAATACACCTGCCGGCGAGCAATAGCGAACAACCAAGGCTTCAAACGAGACGGATCACGAAGCTGACCGAGACGCTCAACCGCAACCAGAAACACATCACCGCAGACATCCTCAGCTGCAGAACGATCAGCCAACATATGCGCACACATCGTGAACACCCGACTTGCGTAACGGTCATAGATCTCCGCCAGAGCCTGCTGATCACCCGCACAAAAACGGCGAACCAACTCGGCATCCTCAGCCGAACCCACCGTTGTGCTCATTGCTTGCTCAGCAGCCATCTCACAAACTCCCTACAACCAACGCTAGACCAGCTTTCCAAAGACCCCGAGCGAGTTCGGACGAGAACTTCGGGTTTCGCTTCGATCTACTTCAAAGCTCGAAATCCCAAGATGACGGTCAAGGTCGCAACTAGGCCGGCTGTTCGCGAACCGATCCAGCGATACAGCTCCACGGCGATGCTGTCACTCATTGAATAGCTTGGGGGTGTATGGGAAAGATTCATGTTCTTAGCTCCTTAGTAATGACGAGGGCTTGTGCCTTCGTTCAAGTGTCCAGAGCACCGAACTCAGAAAACCTGACAACTTTTCGAACAAATCCCCTGGACTCATTCGGGGCTGTTCTGCCCAGGACGCGACTGTGGCCCAGGCTCGACATCTGGTGTCGAGCCCGGGCCACTGGCTTGTAGGCGCCGGGCTGAAAGCGCTGGGTTGAAAGCGCTGGGTTAAAAGCGCCAGCCTCCAGTTCCCGCTGAAGGAGAGGCGGGTTTAGGCCGTCCGAGGTTTCCGAACAAGCGTGGCTGCTACAAGTGCAACAGCACCGAGCAGCAATACGGCGATACCTACGACCAACAGAGTTGAATTGCTGCCAGTGAAGGCCAACACACCGGACTTCTCAGCAGTGTCATCCTTCACCTGCGGCGGGACCGTTGTAGTGCTCTGAGGCACCGAGGTGGTCGTGGTAGTAGGGCATGGTGGGAATTCGGCTCCCACAACAGGCCCACACGGGACCGTAGTAGGAACCGTTTCGGGGACAGTAGTGGTAGGTCCAGCAAGCGGGTTGGGATCTGTTTGACCCTTAAGCGCCGCTGGAGTCGGGATTGAACTGGGGTCGGCGTGTGTGGGGTCTGGAACCGCTGCAGGTGTCGGAGCCGAGCTGGGGTCAGCGGGTGCAGGGTTTGGAACCGCTGCAGGTGTGGGAATTGAAGACGGGTCAGCAACCTGTGGCAGCGGGATGCGAGCAAGGGTCCGGCTCGAGAACGTGGGGGCCTGGCTCATGTTGATCACCGGATCGGCCTCAGGTGCTTGATTCATGTTGATCACCGGATCGGGGTCAGTGAATGGCTCTGCTGACGCAACTGCTGCAAGCGGTCCAATGCTCAACGCTCCGAGGCAAAGAACAGCTGCTGTTGCAACGAGGCCTCGATTGATGGAATGAAGTGACAGATTCATGTTCGTAGCTCCTTGGTAATGACGAGGGCTTGTGCCTTCGTTCAAGTGTCCAGAGCACCGAACTCAGAAAACCTGACAACTTTTCGAACAAGATTTCATCTCTTCAGATTCTTGGGGGGGCAGCAGACAGCGAGCAGCTCTGTTCCCGAACGCGTCTGGAGCGGTTTTTCGACAGTATGTGTCGAAAAACCGCTCCAAACGCGACTCAACCTTCCCCTCATGATCGATCAACGCCGGGGATAGGTATTGATTGCGGGGAACTGCCCTTCCGTGGTCAGCACAAGGTCGTAACTGTTCTGCTGAAATGCAGCGGCCTCGCCCTGAGACTCCGGTTGAATCTGAACCGAACAGGGCGGAGCGGAGATCGCGTCGGGAATGCTCTCACCCGTCAAGCGTGGCCAGAGATACACGCGGTTATAGGTGCGGAGCATGATTACCGATCCGTCAGAGGAAATATCTCCGCCAGTGACTGATCGGTCAAACCCCAGTGGCAGTTCAAGCGAGGCCACTTGACGAAGAGTCTGCCGCGATCCAGAGACGGCCTGAGCCGCAGCAAGTTGGTACACAATGCTGTTGGCCTCGCCGCTCTTGGTCACCACATAGATGTCTGCTGTCAGTGGGTCAACGAGCAGCGCCTCTGCGTTCCAGGCCAAGCCATCGGGATACAAAACGTCAATCCGCTCAGCAGGTACCGAACCCCGAACACCGCTTGCACCCAACATGACCTCTGGCTCACCTGCGCGATAGATCGACAGGTTAGAGCGGCCCTTATTGCCACCAATATCTCCGAGGTACAGGTAGTTGGTTCCCGGCTCCTGCCCAGGGCCAACGGCGATGTCCTCCCAATCTTTAGCCGTCGCACCGTTAATTTGGAACCTCCCGATCGCAGCACCGGAAAGATCGGTGGCGAACACTCTGGCGCTATCGCCCGAATCGTTGTGAACCCAGTACATGCCCGGGTTGGTTCGCGAGGCTGCAATGCCGGAGGCCTCGGTGATGGCTGGGTCCTGCAGCGTGCCGGTCTGAACTGTTGCACCGAACAGCGGGCAGGTCCGCAGCGTGGCGCTCAGCGCTGTGGTCGTGGTTCTCAGACTGCTTGCAGTCGTGGGCGAGATCGTTGGCCGGGCCGAACTCGCACTTGGACTTGCATGATTCGAGGTTTTGGCAGAATTCGACTGCTGGCAACCGACTACAGCCACTAGTCCAAGAAGTCCTAGGGCCGCTGCAGATTTCAAGAAGGTAACTCGCTGCAGCACTCTGTCAGTGTAGAGACACCCTGCGGGCGAATGTTTCGCTAGCTACGCCAGATCTTCCTGCGGCCTTGGGCCGGATCCCAGATAGTTAGCAGCAAGCGGTCCCCCTGCACCTGCACGTGTGACACCGATTTGATCTGTAGTGAGAAGAACTCCCCTTCGCTGGGCGCAGAGCCATCCTCGGCAG
>WLLG01000023.1 GCA_009700815.1 Actinomycetota bacterium | reverse complement strand
CCTCATTCCAAGAGGAGACAACGCCGATCTGCGGCTTATCCCAATCATCATCGGTCATGCCAGTAGCGCGGAGCATGGCCCTAGCTGGGGCCCGGCTTGGAAAGTCCGTGACCTCATGTGAGCGGGTTTTCATGTCCGGTTGATCAGTCGTGACCACAATCTAGGCTTTCAGGAGGCAGGCACTGCTACGCGGACACAGGCAGTTTTGGGAATTGTGACTCTGGCGCCATCTAGGCGTAGTTCTGCCACGATGCAGCGTTCGGTAAATCCGGCCCACCAGCCAGAGGGTTGGAACCGAATGAATGACAAATCGGCAACAGCCTTGACGTTGACAAACCCTGGTTCGTCCCGAACCTTGACTGCTAGTGAGCCTGGACGCTTAACCCCAGCGTTGAACGCTAGGAAATCATCAGGGGAAGCACCCTGCAACAGGGTTTCGATTCTGGCTGCCTGTGCTTGGGTATCACGGTCTGCTGCTCTCTCGGCAGCAAACTTTCCTATTCCAATGACGACAACGATCAACAAAACTACAAGCACCGAAACCAAAATGGCTCGGTGCTCGCGCAAGCTCTGGAAGCGAGGAGCCTGAACCACCGGCTCAAGAGACCTACCCGAGAGCAGCGGCGGGCTGAGCGAGGGCTGATCCCGACCAGCGGGTCCCTTAGGCGGACGAACGACTCTGGGGACTTCAGGGTCTGAGTTCAGGGCCAAGCCTTGTCAGCAAAACTGTCACGCAGCTGATACTTCAGAACCTTGCGCAGGGTCTCGTTGCGCGGTAGCGAGCCCACAACCTCGAGCTGTTCGGGTGTCTTGAACCTCGTCAGTCCCTGCTCGCCAAGGTACGACACCATCTCCTCAAAGGTAATGACCTCACCCTCGGCCGGCCGCTCAACTACAGCGCAGACTCGCTCGCCTCGTTCACGATCGGGCAGGCCAATCACGGCCACGTCCCCCACGCCGGGATGTGCATAGAGCAAATCCTCAATCTCTTTGGCGGAGATGTTCTCACCCTTACGAATGATGATGTCTTTGATGCGGCCCGTGAGCACCACGTGACCGTCTGGGCGAAGATGTCCAATGTCGCCCGTGCGGAAATAGCCATTCTCGTCAAATGCCTGCTCGGTGAGTTCGGCGTTGGTATAGCCCTTGGCAACCATTGGACCCTTTACTCGGACCTCGCCATCGACTCCTGCAGAAGCCAAGCTGCCATCCTCTAAGACGATGCGAACCTCCGCACCAGTCACAGGCTTGCCAGTGGTGTGAGCAAGCTGATCATCAGAGTCGGTGGGCGACCCCTGAGTGATCATTGGAATCTCGGTCATGCCATACCCGTGACACACCTTGATTCCCATTTCATCTAGAACTTCCCGATAAATCTCTGGTGGCATCGGAGCGCCACCACCGGAGAGTGCACGAAGCGCAGGCATGACTTTGGTCTCGGGCTGCTTGCGCTGTTCGGCCAAGAACATTTGGTAGAACGCAGTGCTTCCACCTGCCATTGTTACGCCGTTCTTGGCGTAGGTGGCCACAGCGTCAACAGGGTTGAACGCCTCGATGAGTACTGCCGACATGCCGCTGATGAGCATCATCACTAGGTAGTCGGGGCCAGCAATATGTGCGAATGGGAAGGCCATAGATCCAACGTCCTCGGCAGTCATCTGCAACGCATCAGCTAGACCCTGTCCCCCTGCTATCAGGGTGGCATCGGTATGCAACACACCCTTCGGGTCAGAGGTGGTTCCCGAGGTGGAATAGATCCAACGAATGGGTTCTTCTCCCTCGGCAAACTCGGGCACGGGACCTAGATCCGAAGGATCACCGGCCGGAAGAGAATCCAAGCTGAGTACAACCGGAGATGGGCTCATCTCAGCAGCAAGGGAGTCCGCCATGGCCGTGAAGTCAAACCCCTTCCACACGCTCGGAACAATGCAGAACTCGGCCTGCGTGTGACGCATCACGAAACCAAGTTCTTTCTCTCGGTACAAATGCAGAACCGGGCTCTGAACAGCATCAAGGCGAGCCAAGGCTGCAGAAGCGACGATGGCAGGAATGCAGGTAGGCAATTGCCAGGTGACTCGAGTCTGCGAGGTAATCCCAAGTCCAGCCAGGCCTGCGGCGCAAACCTCGGCAGCATCACGAAACTCGCCGAAGGTCATGCGAGTGTCATCCTCGGTTACGAAGATGACTGCATCTGGGGTCTGGGCTGCACGCTGCTCAATGAGTTGCCAAATCGTAGACATGGCCTGACTCTAACCAACTCCGCTATTGGCTCGCTATGTCGCAGTTGACTGAAGCCCAAGTTGCAAGCCCCTCGAAGGCGGCAACGACTTGCGGCTCAATCAGAATTGCCTGGACCTGAGCCTGATTGGTCGCAGCCGAAGAGTTGAGCGAAGAGATCCGAGCCCAAACATCATTAATTGTTGCCGCAGCGGGCTTCACTTGATCGGGCGCAATGGTCTCGATGTAGCTAAAGATGGAATTGAATGCAATCAACAACTGCGTCAACCCCGAAGGGCTCGTTACCAAAGTGGTGGTATCGAGACCACCAGTGAACAGCGGCTGTAGTGCCTTGCCTGTGAGGATGACGCAGAGATCCTCCTCTGTCTGCAAAGCAGCAATTTCCTGCAGCAGGACGTTTGCATCATCGCTCAAGCCAGAGCCGTCGTACTGAGTGGTTGGCGGAAATGTGGGGGGAACTCCCGGCACGGTGACATCAGCGATGTCTTCGTTGAGTTCCACAGAGTTCTTCGATCTCGGGGTGCTGCAACCGGTAGTCGCTAGTACCGACATCAGCACAGCTAGCAACGCCAAGATCGCATATGCAGGGACTCCCAGCACCCTCGTCTTGGTGTTTGCTTGCATGTGACTACTCCTTGGCTGCGTTTGGAACCCGGTCTGCAAGCAAGCCCGCAACGACCTTGCCGTCGGCTTGACCCTGAGTTGCCTTCATGACCTTACCCACAAAGAAACCCGAAATTTTGGGGTCACCCTCGCAGAATCTTTGCCATTGCTCAGGATTCTCTGCAATGAGTTGATCCACCACGGAATCAAGTTCGCCGGAATCCATTGCTTTGAATCCGTGTGTGTCGGCAATTGCGCCGGGATCACCGCCGAGTTGAACAAGCTCTGCAAGCACGGTCTTTGTCTGAGTAGAACTCAAGGTGCCATCGGCGTCCATCTTCGTGAGCTTGGCAAACATCTCAGGATCAAGTTCAAGCGCCTTTGGATCGGAGAGATTATGTTCTGCATGCGTAATGGTGCGGCTGGGATCAGCTCCACAATCAAGCGCCGCTAAGCACAGGTCATCAAGACCACGTTCCACAATGAGAGCCGCTTGCGCAGTGTCTGCCCCAGAACGCTCACACAGCCGATGTCGACGCGCTGCAGGCAAAATGGGGAGGGCTTCCCGGACTTGATCAATCCACTCTTGCGAGGGTGCGAGGCCTACTAAATCTGGCTCGGGGAAGTAGCGGTAGTCATCGGCTTGCTCTTTGGAGCGGAGCTTGAGTGTGCGGCCCTCGTCCTCGTTCCAGTGCCGCGTCTGCTGCTCAATGCGTTCGCCGGCAAGGATCATGTCGATCTGTCGCTCAGCCTCATAATCCACGGCTCGTCCCAGGCTTCGCAGGGAGTTGATGTTCTTGATCTCGCAGCGGGTTCCCAGTTCGGCGTCGCCATGTTTGCGAACCGAGACGTTGCAGTCAACGCGCAGGGAGCCCTCTTCCATCTTGCCATCCGAGGCTCCAACCGCCACCAGGATGGCACGCAGTTCCGACACATACGCTCGGGCCTCATCCCCTGAACGGAGGTCCGGCCTGCCGACTATCTCGAGCAGCGGTACACCAGCGCGGTTGTAATCAACGAGCGAATAGGTGGCATCGTGAATTCGCCCGCCGCCGCCCACGTGAGTTGACTTACCCGTGTCTTCTTCTAGGTGCGCTCTCTCGATACCAATCACCTTGCCGCTGGGCAACTCAAGCCAACCTTCGCCATTGATGGGAAGGTCGAACTGCGAGATCTGATAGTTCGTGGGCTGATCTGGATAGAAATAGTTCTTGCGCGAAAACACCGAGCGGTCAATTTTGCAGTTGAGTGCCAGCCCAACCCGAATGGCCAATTCAACTGCCTGCTCATTGAGTACCGGGAGCGAACCAGGTAAACCAAGAGTCAGGGGGTCAATATTGGTGTTGGGCTCGCCACCGAACTCGTTCGGAGCGGAGCAAAACAATTTGGTGCGCGTGGCCAACTCGGTGTGAACCTCAAGGCCGATCACGATTTCCCAGACGCTCAGATCGATACTCATGCCAAGCTCCCTTCAAGAACTGCTGCCACTCGGAACATGGCTACTTCGCCAAGTGCAGGAGCGAGCACCTGTGCCCCAACGGGCATTCCATCAGCACCGAGTCCATACGGCACGGACATGGCCGGATGGCCAGCCAAGTTGGTAGCGATCGTGCAGACATCGTTGAGATACATCGACATCGGGTCCGCAGTCTTATCGCCGAAAGCAAAGGCTGTGGTCGGCGAGGTGGGTGAAAGTAACGCATCGAAGCGCTCATAGGCTGCGTCAAAGTCACGCCGAATCAAGGTACGGACCTTGAGTGCGGTGCCATAAAAAGCGTCGTAATAGCCAGCTGATAGTGCGTAGGTTCCCAGCATGATTCGCCGTTTCACTTCGTCGCCAAACCCTGCGGTACGTGTGAGTTCCATCATCTCGCCGGTGGTAGGAGCCTCAACTCGCAAGCCGTATCGCACGCCGTCATAGCGAGACAAGTTCGAAGATGCCTCGGCCGGCGCCACCAAGTAGTACGCAGACAGGCCGTACGCAACTGCAGGTACAGACACTTCTTCAACCTCTGCACCGGCGGCTGCCAAACGCTCAGCGGCCACACGGATTCGTTGCGCCACATCGGGGGCGATTCCCTCGCCCATCATCTCGGTGATCAGGCCAATGCGCATTCCCGCCACACCATCGGAGAGGTGCTCGCTAACCGCTGGGAAAGCCTGCGGAAGGGAGGTGGAGTCACCGGGATCGTGGCCACCGATGACCTCGCATACCAGCGCTGCCTCGGCCACAGAGTTTGCAAAGGGCCCTACCTGATCGAGTGAGGATCCAAATGCAACCAGACCTAAACGTGACACCGTTCCATAGGTGGGTTTGACTCCTACAACTCCACAGAGTGCTGCGGGCTGGCGAATGGATCCACCGGTATCAGATCCAAGCGAAATGGGAGCAAACCCTGCTGCGACAGCTGCAGCGGACCCGCCCGAGGACCCGCCGGGAACACGGCTCAGGTCATGCGGGTTGCGAGTCGGACCAAAGGCTGAATTCTCGGTGGAGGAGCCCATTGCAAACTCATCCATGTTGGTCTTGCCCACCATGATCGCCCCGGCAGCAGCCAGGCGAGTCACCACGGTGGCGTCATAGGGCGGCACCCATCCCTCCAGAATTTTGGAAGAACAGGTGGTGGCAACTCCCCGTGTGCAGAGGTTGTCCTTAATCGCGACGGGAACCCCGGCGAGTGGGCCAAGAGGGCCACCCTTGGCCACAAGTTCATCAACTGCAGTTGCAGCAGCAATTGCTTGGTCAGTGGTGACCAAGTTGAAAGCGTGCACCTCTGATTCACGCTCAGAAATGGCGCCAAGATGCTCTTCGAGTACCTCGATTGCGGAGCGCTCACCTGACTGCACTGCTGCGGCAATCTCAATCGCTGAACTCATTCTGATTCTCCAAGCACGGGCGGAACACGAAAGAATCCGTCCTCGGCAGCGGGTGCAACGGCAAGCACCTCATCGCGATCAAGAATCGGGCCGGGGACATCTTTGCGGAACACGTTGGCAAGCGGGATGGGTTGCGCCATTGGCTCCACGCCCTCAAGGTCCAAGAGGTCAAGATCTGCTGCATGTTCCAACACATCACCAAGTTGGCCAGTGAATCGGGTGAGTTCTTCATCAGTAAGGCGAAGACGCGCCAGCTTGGCAACCTTGGCGACTTGTTCGGTTGTGATGCGCTCGCTAGTCGAAAGCGGAGCATCAGTACGCTCTGGCGATGTGGGATCAGTCATAGAACTGCTGAGTCTACCGGTCTAGTCATGCATGCTGAGAAGCGGCCCGATCACCTGCTCATGCTGGGTTTCCGCTAGGAAATCGCAAGCAGCGGCCAGCCCTTAGGGTGCGGTGACCGAGCGCACAAACGCTAGGGACTGTTCGATGATCATCTCTTTGTCGTAATCCAGGGTTGCAACGTGATAGCTACGATCGCAACTCACGCGCTCTATCGGCCCCCCATATATTTCTGCAAGGTAATCAGAGTCAGTCGGCGGTACGACGTGGTCCTGGGGGCTCGTGAAGAGGAGCAACGGGCACTTCACGTCGGGCAGAGCCGACTGAGTGTGAACCGCTGCATCAAACATCGAGAGCAAAGGCTGAAGCGGTGTGTCTGCATAGGCAGACTCAGGTGAGTTCGGGTCTGCGACATCGGAACCAATGCCGGTCATCACGATGTCTCCGGCCGCCACCATCGAGGCAACAAAGTCCCGGACCTCGGGGGCCACTTGAGTTGCCGGGTTCACACAAATGATTCCGGCAATCTCTGGATGCTTGGTTGACAGCCACAGGGTGAGCGAGCCACCCATCGATAGACCCGCCACGACCACCGACTCAGTTCTCGAAGCAAGCGACTGATATGCAGCTTCTGCATCTGCTGACCAGTCCTCCCAAGTGGTGGCCAACATGTCCTCAACTACAGTCCCGTGCCCGCTCAGCAGTGGCTGTTCAACGCTGTACCCGGCGTCTACGAATGCCTGAGCTAGTGGCCGCATGGATTGGGGGTTGCCCGTAAACCCGTGGAGTACCAGGACTCCAGTGGATCCGCCCTCGGCGCTCATTGGCTCAGCTCCAGCAATAACTTGACTCATGTCGACTCCGCTCACTTGGTTTGGGTGCACTTTAGGCCTGCGCCCCCACTAGTGTCCCTCAGACGGTGTTGACTTCAGCATTCAAGAGTTGAAGTGCTGCTCCTGACTTGCTGAACCCTGACCACACCCGCCACTTAGAGAGGGGCAACGAATGACAAAGTACGTCTTCCTGACCGAGGAATGGATAGCCCAGGCGAAATCCATCCGAGAGTCCTCTGGAGTTGATGACACTCCCCCAGCACACGTGATGCGCATGAATCAGATTGTTACCGAGGTTCCCTTCGGTGATGGCGAGATCAAGGCGCATATCGATACCTCCGAGGGTGAACTCAAGATGGACCTCGGCCACATCGAGAACCCTGACCTGACCGTCACCTTGGACTACGCAACGGCAAAGGCGATCCTCGTTGAAGGTAATCCCCAGGTTGGCATGCAGGCCTTTATGGCAGGAAAAATCAAGGTAGATGGCGACATCACCAAACTCATGGCCATGCAGGCTGGTGCCGCTGACCCCAGCGCCGTCGCAGTTGCGCTCCAAATCCAAGAGATGACGGAGTAGCGAGTCGCCTCTTGGATTGTCGAGGCAATCACAAATTGATTGCTGACGCGTCTTGGTAAAAGACGAGGACCGTTCTGCCTCGTTGGGGCGGCCGCTTCATCGCGGAGGCTGGGGAACACCACGTCCAGCAGACCACCCCAACGAGACGAACGGTCAGGTTCGGCTAAAAGTAGGCCGCAGAACGCGGAGAGTGGTGGATGCTGTTCTAGTTGATGCTGCCGGGGTGGATGCTGCCGTACTGGATGCTGCCGTGCAGTTACGGAGCAGCCTGCTCTGGGCAGGCTCTACGCAGGCTCTACGCCCGGAGTTACTTCTTGGTAAAGATGCGCACTGCTGTGCCCCGTGGCACCAACTCGCCTGGGGTCGGATCAGTTTGCAGCACCAGACCAGATGGCGGTCCCTCAATGCCAGAGACTGTTAGACCCTGCGATTCGAGTTGTGCCGCCGCAGCGCTTCCAGACAGGTTTCGGACATCTGGCACAGCTATTGGAGCAGGCCCCTTCGACATGATGAGCGTGAGTGTGTAGCCACGAGGAACCTCAGTACCGGGCTCTTTGTTGGACGAGATGATGTAGCCCGGCGGCACGGTTTCGCTGTAGTCCTCATTCACAGCTGCCTCTAGCTGCACAGCAGCGAGCGCAGCTCTAGCTTGATCAACAGGTGCGCCGACTAGGCCATCGGGCACCACTCGCGGGGCGGGGCCATCCGAGACTGCAAGATCCACCACGGTGCCCCGGGGAATCTCTCCTTGAGCATTCACCGGTTCCTGACCCGCTGCTGATGTTGCGGTGATGACGGCATCTTTCGCAACTTCCTCATTCATCGACCGGGTCACCGCTCCAACTGCTAGCCCCGCTGCTTCGAGAGCAGCAAGAGCCTCCGGCTCGGGCAATCCCACCACGGCCGGCAAGGGAGTCAACGTTGCCCCGAGCGAGACTGTGAGTTGAACCGTCGAACCTTCTGGAAGTGACTTATCTGGTGCAGGGGTCTGAGCTAGCACTTGGCCAGCAACCGTTCCATCTTGTCGATCCTTCGTTGAGGAATCAACGACATAACCCAAGTCCTGCGCTTGAGCGGTCGCAACATTTAGATTCAGCCCGATGAGGTCGGGCACGGCATGCACGGGCACACGAATAAAGAACCACCAACCTGCCAGGGCGAGAATCAGCACTGCGCATCCCGCAGCTACCAGGGTTCTTGTCCGAGGTTTCTTTCGTGCAGAGCGTGGTGGTTTTACAGTAGGAACTCCAGATCCCTGAGCATGCTCATCGGGGGAATCATGTTGGCCAGAAGGCAGCACGGTGGCTGGCCCCGCAACGGTTGTTGCCGCGCTAGTTGCGCCAAACGCAGGGTCAGCAAAGGCTTGGTCATCGGAGGCAATAGGAACAGCAGCGGCAAACTGTGGCTCCGGATCGGCTGCTAATCCGGGGTAAGCAAGACCTTCTTGCGGCAGTGGCTGAATCGCTGGCTCAAATTGTTCTGAGTCTGCTTGGTCCGACCCAGCTTGCTCTGGGTCTGCTTGTTCTGGTGCTGCTCCACGTTCCGGTTCGGCACCGAGGTTCTGAATCAGGCCAAGGCCACTGACTTGTCTCAACTCGGCCGTTTGCTCGGCCACTCCCAAGGTCAAGACAATCGGAAGTGGCTCCGGACGTGCGAGTTCCTCTGCTGCGGCCATGAGCGCAATCTCGAACTCGGCCGCCTCGGGCCGATCTGTTGGGTCAAGTCGCCCGGCACGCTCGAGCACCGATCGCAGTCCTCCTAGCGAGGCATCCAACTCCAGATCCGACTGCGTGCGAAGTGCCAGAGTCGAAGCCGTGGTCTCTCCCATGAGTGGCACCTGACCCGTCACACACTCGACCAGCAACAGCGTCAACGAGTACACGTCCGAGCGACCATCAAGGCGACGACCCAAAGCCTGTTCTGGCGAGGCATACCGGGTGCTGCCAGCCATTGATCCACTCGGCTCAGTCCAAGATGCCTCTGCTAGGGCTCGGGCCAAGCCAAAGTCAGCAAGGCGCAGGCGGCCCTCCTCATCGAAGAGCAGATTTCCGGGCTTCACATCTCGGTGCACGAGGCCTCGAAGGTGCGCATGAGCCAAGGCCCGGGCCGTTTGCAGCCCCACAACTAGGGTTTGAGACTGGCTCAGCACTCCGCTGTGGTCGAGCATCGACCTCAGGCTGCCGCCACCCAGATATTCGGTGACCAGATAAGGAACGAGCGCACCCTCGGCGGTGTCCTCTCCCCAATCAAAGACTGAGACAATGTTCGGGTGATTCAGCGCTCCTGCTGCGCGGGCTTCGGCACGGAACCGCTGCAAAAAAGCTTGGTCCTCTGCAAGGGCAGCGTGAAGCAGTTTGACTGCTACTCGCCGCTTGAGCTGCAAATCGATGGCAAGGAACACGCGTGAAGATGTGCCAGTGCCCACCGGAGCAACCAAGCGGTATCTTCCGCCGAGCACACGCCCGGTCTCATCGGTGATGCGAGGGGACGTCACAGCTTCATTCTACAACCGCTACCACTGAAGGTCGGGTTCAAGGTAAACCTAAGGGTGATGAGTGACACCGAAACCCCCCAGACTCGCCGTTCTCGGTTTGTACTTCCGGATTGGGCCAGAAACACAATTGTGACTGTTCTGATTGTGGGGGCACTGGTGGGCATTTTCTTTACCGGGAAAAATGCCACGACTGGCATGGGAAGCACCTCACAGAATCTGCCGAACTCCGTAGAGCGGCTGCTGCCCGCATCTGGGGACGAGGTGTTACGCCAAGCACAGGTCGGCCTGGACCTAGCTGAGGGCTACAAAGCAACGCTCACCATTAACGGAACCGAGATTCGCTCCGCTAAAGATGGCTTGATTACGGATCTCGGCACAGGGCAAGTGCTCTTTCAACCGGGGCCTGAGAAGGTTATAGAAACCCTGAACTCTGGCCAGAACTGTGTCATTGCAATGGTCTGGGATGAGCTCGAACTGGAATCCACCGCGAAGCCAGTTTCTTGGTGCTTCGACGCGACTTGAGTTTTGCAGTCCTAGCGCGGCACACCGGTGAGTTCATGTAGCTCGTCAATGGCCTGTGGCAGGTCGGAGCGCTTTGTTCCAATCAGCACAGACGCAATGCCAAGTTGTGACGCCGCTGCAACGTTGCCCGGCGCATCGTCAATAAAGACTGCCTCTGACGCCGCGACTCCAAGACGCTCGAGGGCTAGTTCGAAAATGCGCGGATCAGGCTTTCGTAGGCCCACGAAGGAGGAATCCACTACATCTTCGAACAGTTCATCTAGGGGAAGCATCGGCCTCCAGAAATCGGCGAACTCCTGAGCGTTGTTCGTCAGAATCGAGGTGAGCAAGCCTGCGGAGCGCGCTGCCCGGACAAAATCCACCATCTCGTCACGAACCCCACCCCCACCGAGTGCCATCAGCAACTCGAACGGATCAAGGAGCGGTCCACCTTCGGCAGTTGAGGCTGCCATGATCAACTCGCGGGCGTCAGTGAGCGGCAATTCGCCTCGTTCAAGCCGGTGCCATGCATGGTCAGTATCGAGTTCATAGGAACCGAACACAATCTCGAGCATCACTGCTGGGTCAACATCAAGATTTTCTGCAGCCGTTACTGCTGCATCGAAAGGCGAGTCGACGAACACTCCACCGAAATCAAAGATGACTGCACGAATACTCATGTTGGGGGTTCCTGATCATGTGAAGTGGTTGGAATTTGACCGGTTTCGAGGAGGTGCAGGAACTCTGACTCGTTGAGCAGAGGGAGTTGCAACTCGGTTGCTTTGGTCAGCTTGGATGCGCCGGGCTCCTCTCCAATCACCACGGCGAAAGTTTTCTTTGACACGCTGCCTGGGGCAGTTCCACCCCGCTCCTTGATCGCTGCGGCGGCAGCGTCTCGTGAGAATCCAGCCAGTGAGCCAGTCACCACTACGGCCTTGCCCTGAAGAGTCTGATCGAGCTGCGAACGTTCGGGTCCGACAGTATTTACCCCTGCAGCGACCAAACGCCCCACCAGGTTCTGATTCAGTGGCTCGGAGAAGAACGAGTACACGGACCCAGCAATAACCGGGCCAATTCCGGCCACCGCTGACAAGTCCTCAACACTCGCCGCCATAATCGCGTCGAGACTGCCAAAGGCTGCAGCAATTGTCTGCCCACCCGCCGCACCTAGGTGCAAGATGTTCAGGCCAAACAGCAGGTTGCCCAGAGGTCGAGATTTTGAGGCCTCAATTGCGGACAGCAGATTTTGAACCGACAACTGCTGATAACCCGGCAATTGCAAGATGGGCTCGGCCTGAAGCGAATAGATGTCTGCAACGTCACTCATCAAGCCAAGTTCCAGAAATGATGCAATCTGTTGCTCGCCTAGACCGTCGATGTCCATAGCTCCACGCGAAGCGAAGTGACAGATGCTTGCCCAGCGCTTTTGTGGGCACTGAGGGTTCACACAAAGGTGCTGCGCCTCACCCTCGTGGCGTATCAGTGGCTCAGCGCATGATGGGCAGTTCCTAGGAAACTGCCATTCGGGCAGGCCGGATGGACGAAGCTCAAGCACTGGACCAACCACTTCGGGGATGACGTCTCCTGCTTTGCGCAGAATGACGGTGTCGCCGGGGCGGACATCTTTGTGACGGACTTGATCTTCGTTATGCAAGGTGGACATTCCAACAGTGGAACCGCCAACAAAAACCGGTTGCAGCACAGCAAACGGCGTTGCCTTGCCAGTCCTGCCAATAGAGACCTGAATGTCCAACAAGATGGTGGTGCGTTCCTCGGGTGGCAACTTGAACGCAATTGCCCAACGGGGAGCCTTTGCAGTCGCTCCCAGAGCCTGTTGAATTGCAAGATCGTCAATCTTGATGACCACCCCGTCGATCTCATAGGGAAGTTCGTGGCGGTGCTCAATCCAATAGGCACAAAACTCGTAGACCCCGTCAAGATCCTCAACAACCTTCGTCTCGGGATTGACAGGGATCCCCATGTCGCTGAGCCAGCCAAGGGCCGCCGAATGCGCCGGGGGTTCTTCGGCTCCAATAATCTCGCCAAGCTGATAACACCACCAGGACAATCCACGAGATGCAGTGACGCTCGCATCCTTCTGCCGCAGCGATCCTGCTCCCGCGTTGCGCGGGTTCACCGGAACCGGTTTCTGACGGTTGCCCTTAGCTGCTAGCTCTACATTCTCTGCAATGACGCGTTCGCGAAGCGCCTGAAAGGAGTCGAGCGGCAGGTAGATCTCGCCGCGAGCCTCGAGCACCTCGGGTGCACCTGCGCCGAGCATTTGCGGTACGGCAGAAATGCCAGAGACATTTGCAGTGACATCTTCGCCTGTTCTGCCATCGCCCCGCGTAGCAGCCTGTACAAGGCGTCCGTTCTCGTAGCGAACCGAGACTGCAAGGCCATCGATCTTGAGTTCGCACACATAGCGGACTGTGCTGTCATTTCCCAGATCTGCCAATCGGCGAGCAGTGCGCTCTCCCCAGGAGCGAAGCTCCTCAAGGTCCATGGCATTGTCCAAGCTCATCATCCGTCGGCGGTGCTCAACCGGGGAGAACTGCTCCGAGGGCGAGCCTCCAACTCCCGACTGAGTAGGGCTCTCGGGAGTGATCAGGTCGGGGTGAGCTTCCTCAAGGAAACGAAGCTCTCGTATCAGCAAGTCGTAGTCTGCATCCGCAATGATGGGCGCGTCACGCTCGTAATAGGCCTGGTTGTGTTCGTGGATGAGTTCACGCAGCCAGTCGACTCGTCCAGCGGGATCTAGTTCGCTATCGGGGCCGGTCATACTCACGTTCCCAACTTAGTGACCCCACGGGACAGTCCAGAACCAGAGTCAAGCGCCCAGAGAAAGCCGCGCCCCAATTGCTTGGCGTCGCACCCGATCAGAGAGCGAGTCAACAAGACCTAGGGCAAGAGTTGCTTGGGAAACTCCAAAATGTCCGAGGCCATCCTCGGGGCTGATGAGCGACCGGCTTCGCAACAGAAGCGGATCCACACCCTCGCTACTGAGTTGACACCAGACTGCGCTCAGGCGGCGCCACAGCAGGTCCTCACGTGAACCAAGTGGCTGGTTGACTGGCACCACACCCCAAGCCACTCGGCCACCTGCTGCAAGAAACGCCGACAGCGTTGCAGACCATCCGGGCAAGCCACTCTCGGCAGGAGCAGAAATGAGTGAGACTCCCGAACTGATGATGGCGTCCCAGTCCGTGCGACCAGGCACGTGAACACCAATGAGCAGTCCTTGATCGGGCTCGCTGCGCGGCAGTTGATCGAGCGCCGAAACAACTGGAGCCAGCAATGCCAGCACCTGAGTCGGCGACAACGGGAAGGTCGGATGCATAGCTCCAACAAGACCGGGCTCTGACATCACTATGGCCACAGCGCCAGAGGGCATGGCTAGTCGATATGCCCGCAGGATTGCTCTGGCCCTTGCAGCAACAATCATTGCGGCGGAGGCTACGGCTTGCTCAGTTGCCATCCCCGCGGCCCGAAAGGCCAAGCTCAAGGTGACGGGGCCGAGGATGCCAATGCGGCTGCCCACGAACCGGTCTCCGAGTCGCTCGCTATGCGGACCGAGCTGATCCAAGAAAGCATGGAGCGGCTGAAACGCTGCCGCATCGAGTTGGCCCGCTCGATCACATCCCGTGATCTCGCCTGAGTTACCGGAGCGAGTCAAGATTCCCGGAGCAACCGTCTCGAGTCCGTCTAGGCCAGCAATTGCTTGACTCAGTAGCGACCACTCAGCATCTCCCGAAGTAGGTGCTGTCGGGAAGGCCGGTTGAGATGTCAACGCCAACTGCACAGCAGCCACGCATTGATCAGGGGCTGCGTCACTGCCTACGTCTTGGCCTGCTTCTGGGGCAGTTTTTGCATCTGGGATAGTCTCAAACGGCAATGCACCCACAGAGGTTGCAAGTCCAAAAGGAAGATCTACTTGCTCACCCATGCGACGTTGTTAGCTGTCAGTGCGAAGTCCACGCAAGTCTGTAGCTGTGAATACATCTAGAACCACTTGGGTTACACGTGCGTTGTGGCTCACTCTGCCCCTCACCTTGGGCGACTGCATGGCGGCAGCGCTCAGTGGCCAACCCGAACTTGCAGTGTGGGTTGGCGGGGTGACTCTGTGGTTCTTGTGGGGCGCTGGGCTGTTGTGCAGCTTGATACAAACTCCTGTGGCGCTCACCGCTCTTCGCATCGGTGCACCACTTCCAATCCTGCTGGGCTTGGCCGCTGTTGCAATTGCTTCCCCCACGCTCCCATCGCCTTTGGGTTGGGCTGGGCTGGCAACTGCGACGCTGCTCGTTGTGTTGGTGTTCACCGCCGAACTAGGCGATGGATTTGTGAACGGCTCCTCCTACGGCGATGAACGACGCATGGCGCTGCGTCCATCGGCGGCGGTTCTGTTCGGGGCCGTTGAGCTTGTGTGGCTGCTGACCGTGTG
>WLLG01000229.1 GCA_009700815.1 Actinomycetota bacterium | reverse complement strand
GACGATATCAGCGGTAAGCTGATAGCCCTCAGTCACCATGCCTGCAGCCGTGCAGGGGTCTGTCTCTTCGGACTGAGAGAGGCTCAGGTACGTGATCACCATTGTGTTCTGTCTTGTTGGGTGGACGCTGGGATGGATGATTTTTGGACGGCCAAAGAGTGTCACACAGTTGCGCTCTGCAGCCGCATCCGTCGAACAGCCGTCCAGCTGCCATGGGTTTGATGTGATTATTCCCGCTCGCAACGAGGCTGCTTCCATTGGGCTGCTGCTGAGCGACCTTGCATCGCTACCGCAGAGTGGCAATCGGGTCCTGATTATCAATGACCACTCAACCGACTCAACCGTGGAGATCGCCTCGGGATTTGCTGGTGTCGAAGTCATCGATGCCCCCGACCTGCCAGAGGGTTGGACCGGCAAGAGCTGGGCCTGTCACATCGGGTTTGAATATCTGCGCACTACCACTGAAGACCATGATCGCGGGCTGGTCTTTTTTGATGCCGACGTCCGGGTAGATCCCGATGTTGTTCAACTCCTCGTTGATCAGCAGTCAGCGACGGGCGCATTGGTCTCGGTGCAGCCTTGGCATCAAACAAAGCGCCCTTACGAGAAACTCTCGGCGCTATTCAATGTGATTGCCCTGGTGGGAACTGCCATGTCCTCACCGACGAGGTCCTCTGGAGCATTCGGGCCGGTCCTTGTCACTACCCCCGCGGACTATCAGCTAGCTGGAGGCCACGAGCAGGTACGAGACCAAGTCGTCGAGGACTTAGCCCTTGCAGCGAATTACCGACTGAGCGGGCAACGAGTTGAACTATTTCGTGGCGCTGAGGCTGTTCGATTCCGAATGTACCCAAACGGCCTGCGCCAACTCAGCGAAGGATGGGCCAAAAACTTTGCAACCGGAGCAGGATCCACTCACCCGTTGAGACTGCTCGCTGCAGTGGTCTGGCTGACAAGTCTGGGTAGCGCCACGGCCCTTGGGATCGAGGCCATCTCCGGTTCGGGGTCACCTTGGACTGCTCTGGCCCTGTACATCGCTTTCACGGCACAGCTTGCCTGGATGTTTCGCCAAGTTGGGAACTTTGGGCTGGCCACTGCTGCCGTGTTTCCGCTGCTGCTCGGATTTTTCTTCTGCGTGTTCGGGTGGTCCCTTTGGCGAACCTACGTGCGGCGAAGCGTCACTTGGAGCGGACGGGCAATATCCCTCGGACGGCAGAGCCAGAAGCCGTGTTGATTCACCTTCATGACATTGCTGCTGTCTTCGTGTCGGTGCTGGCTTGGCTGTTCATTGGGTTCAGCACGGGGTTTGCACTCCACAAGGTTCCGGTGCGCCATTTTGATCACGACACTTGGCTAACTCGACCACGCAGCTTTGAAGATGGTGGCAGTTTTTATCAGCGAAGGTTGAGGATTCGCAGCTGGAAAGATCGCCTTCCCGAAAAAGGCGACCTGTTCCCTGATGGGTTTTCAAAGCGGCATATCATCAACCGCTCCACTGAACACCTTGAGCGATTCATGGCAGAGACTCGCCGCGCAGAAACCGTTCATTGGCTCAATCTGAGCGCAGGACCACTCTTTCTTATCTGGTGTCGGCCTCTGCTCGGGGCATTCATGATTCTGTTCGGCATTTGTGCTCACCTGCCGTTTGTCATGGTGCAGCGCTACAACCGCGAACGATTAAGCCGATTGCTGCGCCGGCGCAGCGCTACTTCGTAAACCTGCCCTTGCGGATTCGGTCTGCTTCCATAATGGCCAACTCTTGTGCGCCCGAGACCACGATCGAGGGATCGGGCACATAGTTCACCGCTGGGTTGCGCTCCCCGTAATCCACTGCGTTCAAAATAACGCGCATGGCATTCATGCGAGCTAGGTGCTTGTTCTTCGACCTGATCACCGTCCATGGCGCCTCGACTGTGCTGGTTTTTTTCAGCATGGCGTACTTGCGGTCAGTGAAATCTGACCAGTGTTCTTGAGCTTGAACATCGATCTCGCTGAGTTTCCACTGCCTCAATGGGTCATTGCGGCGGCGATCGAAGCGTCGCTTCTGCTCGCGCTTGGTCACGCTGAAATACAGCTTCACGAGAATGGTTCCCTGCCGAACAAGGTCTTTTTCAAACCCGACCACGCCCCGCATAAAGTTCTTATATTCCTGCTCGGTGCAGAAGTTAAACACTGGTTCCACCATGGCCCGGTTGTACCAACTGCGATCAAAGAGAACCATCTCTCCACCGGTTGGAAACTCTGCAATGTACTTCTGGAAGAACCATTGCGAACGCTGCTCTTCGGTGGGTTTGCCAAGTGCTACCACCCGATAGTGCTTCTCGTTCATATAGCGAGTGACTCTTCGGATCGTGCCGCCCTTACCGGCCGCATCGCGACCCTCGAACAAAACAATCATCCGCTTGTTGTTCTCTTCTAGATAGCGCTGCAAGACCAGCAGTTCAGCCTGCAGAGGCTTGAGCTCCTCTTCCTTTTTTAGTTGGCGCACTGCTGTACGCACCAGCTTTGGCTCTCGCTCAACCACGTGGTCAACCCGATCGGCAAAAGGATTCGGCGGGAGAGCCGGAGAGGGTTCGCTTTGTGCAGACATGACGGTGGTTCCTTGCTGGAGATTTCTGACGAGGTGAGCCTACCGACATGTTCGACTCGGATCACCCCGATATTGTGGCATCCATGAATGACCCAACCAGCCCTGCTGCCAACCCTGCACTCAGGACAGACCTCACCGAGACTGACCTTCGGGAACGACTCAGTGCAGAGCAATTCATCGTGACGCAGCAAGCTGGAACTGAACCAGCGTTCACTGGGGCGTTCTGGGACAAAAAAGATGCAGGCATCTACCGGTGCGTCGTGTGCGAGATGCCGCTGTTCTCTTCGGATACGAAGTACGAGTCCGGTTCGGGTTGGCCCTCGTTCTTTGAGGCACTCGACCCAGAAAAGGTCACCTTGATTGAGGATCGCAGTCATGGGATGTCTCGGACTGAAGCCGTATGCGCTCACTGTGGAGCACATTTAGGGCACGTGTTCCAAGATGGCCCAAGGCCAACGGGTCAGCGGTTTTGCATGAACTCAGCATCGCTTGACTTTCTGGCGGAATAAGCCAGATCCCCTCGGAATAAGTGGCTCAAGCTGAGCCGCTCTACTGCTCAGGCGTCGACGGTTTGGCCCTCGGCATGCTTGCGTGCGGCTGGAGTGAATCTGATGGGGATGTGCTTAACGCCACCAATAAAGTTGGATCGAAGTCGTTCAATATCGCCATCAAATTCAATGTCTTCCATGCGAGAGACAATCTCGTGGAAGATCAGACGCAGTTCCATTCGCGCCAGGTTTGTTCCTAAACAGAAGTGCGCACCGCCACCACCAAAGGCAATGTGATCGTTCGGAGTACGTTCGATATCGAACACAAACGGATCATCAAAGACTTCCTCATCGCGATTCGCCGAGATGTGCCACATGACGACTTTGTCTCCGGTCTTGATCTGCTTACCGCGCAGCTCAAGATCTTTCATTGCAGTGCGACGGAAGTGCAGCACGGGGGTAGCCCAACGAAGGACCTCTTCCACTGCGCCGTCGATGTACTTGTCGGGGTCGCTTCGCAACTTGGCGAGCTGCTCAGGATTTTCCATGAGCGCAATCATTCCGTGGGCAGTTGCGTTGCGTGTGGTCTCGTTGCCCGCCACGGCCAGCAGCAGAATGAATAGTTCGAACTCCTCTTGGGTGAGGCGATCCCCATCTATCTCTGCGTTGATCAGTTTGGTAACAACATCTTCGCGAGGGTCGTCACGGCGGGCTTCGCCGAGGCTCGCTGCATACATGTACAACTCGGCTGCTGCCATGGTTGCTTCATCAGGATTCTCGCTCTGATACTCCGGGTCATCAGCACCGACCATTCGGTTGGACCAGTCAAAGAGCAGGTGGCGATCCTCGTCAGGCACGCCCATGATCTCGGCAATTGCCTGCAACGGGAGCTCCGCTGCAAGGTCAGTCACAAAGTCGCAGGTTCCGTCTTCGATGATCTGATCAACGATCAGCTCCGTGCGAAACCGCAAGTGCTGTTCAATCAGAGCAATCATGCGAGGAGTGAAGCCCTTGTTGACCAAGAGCCGGTATCGCGTATGGCGAGGCGGGTCGGTCATCAACATGATCTTGCCGCGCATATCAAAGCCAGATTCCACATCATTGAATTCAATGATGTTGACCCCGTTTGCCTCCGAGCTAAACCCCTCTGCGTCGCGATTAATCAACTTCAGGTCGGCATGCTTAGTAATTGACCAAAAGCCCGGACCGGTTGCTTCCTCGGTCCAATGCACCGGATCTTCTTGGCGAAGCTGGGCAAACACCTCATGGTGCTCCATGCGCTGAAAGGCTTCTGGATTGGTCAGGATACTGTCGATGATCTCCATGGGGAGAACGATAACGCGTTCTAGTTTTGAAGAGGAATTGCTCGGATTTTGCCAACTCGGCGTAACTCTCTCAACCCGCCTAGATTCCAATGATGCTCTTACCTGCGGCCGTCCTCTGGGACCTAGATGGAACACTCGTTGACTCAGAGCCGTATTGGGCCGCAGCGGAGCACAAGCTCGCTCAGGCCCATGGTTTTGAGTG
>WLLG01000228.1 GCA_009700815.1 Actinomycetota bacterium | reverse complement strand
GGCCGTCATTGACGCCTACCAACTTACCTCCATTGATTTCGACATCGAAGGCGCAGCCACAAACGATGCAGCCTCCGTTCAGCGACGCTCCGCAGCTATTGCCATCCTGCAGCAGCGAGCACGAGCAGCAAACCGCAAGCTTGATGTCACGCTCACCCTGCCAGTCATGCCCTACGGCCTGACTCCAGATGGTCTCGCCGTAGTTCGTTCCGCAGTCACTGCCGGGGTAGTGCTCTCGTCAATTGACATCATGACTATGGATTACGGCTTGGGTTCTGCTCAGGGCAAGATGGGAATTTGGGCCATCGAAGCCGCCACCTCAACTCATAATCAAATCGCCCCCCTGTACCCCACGCTCAGTTCTGCTCAGCGCTACGGCCTCGTCGGCGTGATCCCCATGATTGGTCAGAATGACATTCTCGGTGAGGTGTTTACCCTGAGCGATGCGGCGTATGTTCGGAGCCAAGCAACAACTCTTGGGCTAGCCAGAATTGGCATCTGGTCTGCGAGTCGTGACCAGCCATGCCCCGAGGGCCCAAACACCCGAGCACAAGACAACTGTTCCAGTGTGGCTGCTCCGGCGGGAGCCTTCTCCAAGGCTCTAGCCGGCGCCTAACCGAACAGGCGGATCACGCTCACGCACCTAGGGTGTCAGGGTGAGCGAATCCTGGGACGCAGTGGTCGTAGGCGCAGGACCAAACGGTCTTGTAGCTGCGCTCACGCTGGCTCGTGCCGGCTGGCGGGTCGTGCTCTATGAAGCAAACGAGCATCCAGGCGGCGGAGCACGGACCGAGGAACTGACCCTTGCGGGGTTTGCTCACGATGTGTGTTCCGCCATCCACCCACTTGGGTTGGCATCCCCGGCGCTTCGAAACTTGGGCTTGGAATCTGTTGGCGTGACGTGGATTCAACCCGATGCGCCTCTAGCTCACACGCTGAGACCGGAGCACGCGGTGATGCTGGAGCGGTCTGTCAGCGCAACTGCAGCGGGACTTGGAGTTGATGGCAAGGCGTGGACTCGGCTCTTTGCTCCCGGTGTTGACGCTGGGTTCTCGCTCACTGATTCAGTTCTTGCTCCTCTTACTATTCCTCCCGCCCACCCAATCGCACTAGCTCGCTTTGCTCGACATGCTGTGCGCTCAGCTGAGTCGCTGAGCCGCTCACAATTCCGCGGCGAACTCGGCCCTGCACTGCTCGCTGGTCTCTCGGCGCACTCGGTATTGCCCCTGTCTGCTGCAGCTACTGCAGGAGTAGGAATGCTGCTTGGAACCCTGGGGCATAGTGTCGGTTGGCCGTTAGCTCAGGGCGGTTCTCAGACAATTACGGATGCTCTCGCCAAGTTGTTCATCCAAGCTGGTGGTGAGCTTCGCTGCGGAGAACGCGTGAGTTCACTGCGACAACTCCCGCCCGCTCGAGCAGTGCTGTGCGATATCACCCCAAAGCAACTGGTGGCACTGGCAGGTGAGCAAATGCCAGTTCGTTACCGACGATCGCTGCAGAAGTTTCGCTACGGACCAGGAGTGTTCAAGCTGGACTGGGCCCTCGACGGCCCAGTCCCTTGGAAAGATCCTCAGGTTGCTCGCGCCGCAACCGTGCACATTGGCGGCACCCTCGATGAGGTGCGCGAGTCAGAACTCGCAGCAACTCAAGGACGTATTTCCGAGCGACCGTTTCTTCTAGCAGCCCAGCCCTCACTTTTTGATCCCACCCGAGCGCCAAATGGCAAGCACACGTTCTGGGCCTACTGTCATGTGCCTCATGGTTCAGATGTAGATATGACTCATCGGATCGAAGCCCAGATTGAGCGGTTCGCCCCAGGGTTTCGGGATCTAATCCTGGCCAGACACGCCATGGGGCCCGCAGCGATGCAAGCACATAATGCTAACTACATCGGTGGGGATATCACCGGTGGGGTTTCAGACCTGCGGCAGTTTGTTGCTCGCCCGGTTGCATCAGTTCACCCGTGGGCAACCCCAATGAAGGGGGTCTACCTGTGCTCCTCTTCGACTCCACCCGGTGGTGGAGTACACGGAATGTGCGGCAGCGCCGCTGCAGAACTCGTCTTACGCCATGCTGCAACCGCCCAACTCGCGGGCTAAACGCACTATGCATGCGCAGGGGTAACGTAGGCGCGTGACTGAATCGAGCGAGGCCAGCACCCCCTCGGCGCCAAAGCCCAGCGAAACAAATCTCAACAGCCTCGAGACTGTTTCAGAGTTGAGTCACCCTCACCCAGGTTGGACGCTCTTCGCAGTCCTAACAACACTGCTGGTATCAAACGTGATGGCCAACGAGGTACTCCCCTCTTGGGCATATGTGCCGTGGAACTTGACCGTGGCGGCTCTGTTACTGCTCATCGCCGTTCGCTGGGATGGGCGCTCTGCCGATGACCTCGGCCTAGAGCCAAGAAAGGTTCAGAGTGGGTTGCGCTGGGGTGGCGGTGCATCTGCAGTTCTGCTGAGCATCTACCTCATTGGACTTGCGATTCCCTTCACGAATGGCCTGTTTCAAGACAGCCGAGCAGACATTTCTTTGGGGGCCCTAGCTTGGGAAACCCTCATTATGGTGCCGCTTGGAACCGTGCTGATGGAAGAGATTGCATTCCGTGGCGTACTTCCCGCAATGTTTCGCAGACGCTTCACTCACCACGCCAACGGGCCCCTGCGCGCCGACCTTCTAGCTGCTCTGCTCTTTGGGTTCTGGCATGTGTTGCCATCTTGGAACGTCAATACAGTCAACCCCGTTTTTCGAGACCTCCTGCCCGGCCCGCTGGGCCAAGCAGCAGCGATTACGGCAGGCGTGATTGGTACCGGCGCAGCAGGTATGGCTCTGTCTTGGCTACGCAATCGGTCGGAGAGCTTGATGGCTCCTGTGTTGATGCACTGTTCATCTAATAGCCTTGGCTACTTGCTGGCTTGGATTGTGCAGCACTAGCTCCCTAGAGGAAGAAGCGCTTGATGACAAAAGACGACCCGTTCCCACGTGCAAATGAATCGGCTGAACTGCTCAAGGCCGCTTTAGCCGAGACAGAGCGGATCCCTTCCGGAACACCACCGCTCAGAACGCCAAACCAACCAAACGACGATTGGGACGGCAAGACCTACATCGAGCCAGACCCGACTACAACCACTCCATCTCAACGCATCGTGATTGGCGAACTTGTTCGCAAGTCGGTGCCGCGCGAAGCACTTGGTGAGTGGAACGCTCCGGCTGACCGGCCAGACCCAGTTCAACAACTCATTGAGCAGAACCGGACTCGCGTCCCAGAGTTGGTACCCGTTCGCAACGGTCGCATGTCAGTCTCGCCTTTCACGTATCTTCGGGGATCGCCTGTAGTCATGGCGCGGGACCTCGGGAGTGGCCCGTCAACCTCGCTGCGAACCCAGCTCTGCGGCGATGCTCACCTCTGCAACTTTGGTGCTTATGGCACGCCCGAACGCAACGTGGTCTTCGACCTCAATGACTTCGACGAGACCCTTCCAGGCCCATTCGAATGGGATGTTAAGCGCCTTGTTACCAGCTTTCTCATTGCTGCCCGAACTTCGGGTCAGGGTGAAAAAGCCGGCCGAGCAGCAGCCAAAAAGGCTGCTCAGACCTATCGAGAAAACATGCTGCGCCTAGCAGAGGCCGACGTTCTCGACATTTGGTACGAACACATTGAACTGAGCGAGGCCCTGCAGGAATTTGCAGGAATCGTCTCTCCAAAGAAGCTTGCCAAGTCCCTTGAAAAAGCGAAGCATCGCACCTCGGCTCAGGTGCTAACCAAACTCACCGAGATGGTCAATGGCGAGCGGCGAATCCTGCATCAGCCACCGCTACTCACCCCGCTTGACGCACCCGAATGGCAAAAAATTACCGAAGACGCTCTGGAGTTGTATGCCGAGAGCCTTGACCCAGATCATCGTCAACTCCTGCACCGGTTCCGGCAGATCGAGTTGGCAATCAAAGTGGTCGGAGTCGGCAGCGTCGGAACTCGGTGCTTGATTGTCCTGATGCACGGCAGGGACGAAGACGACGTGCTTTTTCTGCAAATTAAAGAGGCCGAGGATTCGGTTCTTGCCCCTTATGCAGGCCCAAGCGAATTTGCCCATCAGGGCGAGCGCGCCGTGGTTGGTCAACGAAAGATGCAAGCAGCTAGCGATATATTCCTCGGCTGGACGAGAGGCCCCGCTGGCAAGTTCTATTACATCCGTCAACTCAAAGACATGAAGGGCAGCGTCGACATCGACGCACTCCCTCCCGCTGGGCTCATTGCCTATGCGGATCTATGCGGCCGCACCCTCGCTCGTGCTCATGCTCGCTCGGCAGACCCAATCGCTATTGCTGGGTACTTGGGCAAGTCAGGGCGTTTCGATGAGGCGATGGAGGCATATGCCGTCAGCTATGGCGCACAGATTGAGGCTGACTACGAACGCTTCACACAGGCGATCGCAGCAGGCGAGATTGAGATTGCAGAAACCTTCTGACTCAAGCCCAAGCTGACTCATTCTTCTCCGCAACTCACCCCAAGCCGACTCGCACTTACGCTGCCCCAATCCCCAAGCCCCAAGCCCCAAGCCCCAAGCAGACTCGCTGTTCGCCGCAACTCGGATGTTTCTGGTCGATAGTCGACCATAAACATCCGGGTTGGGGTGCCGATACGGCGATACGGCGGCCTT
>WLLG01000227.1 GCA_009700815.1 Actinomycetota bacterium | reverse complement strand
CTCAACCTTGCCTTCAAGTTCTGGATAGAAGCCACAGATCGAGATCACTGCATCGGGGTGAATCCCAAACAGGCCAAGTGCCAGTGCGAGAGCTCCACCTTGTGAGAATCCAGCAACAGCTACACGTGACCCACCGGCCTGGAGTCGCTCAACAAGGTCACCGATTTTATGAGCCGAAGAACGAAGCTCCCCTAGTACCACCCCGCGGGGGCCAGTAGAGAACCAACTGCGTTGTCCGCCAGCATCCTCTTGTGCACCAGGTGCCAGCACTTCCCATCCGTGGGGGGCAAGCTGTCGCCCCCAAGCTCGAGCCGAGGCCGGGTCATCTCCGTGGCCATGAAGCGCAATGAGCACTCCGCTTCCCCGATCAACGTCACGCATGCCAGTACTCTCCCCCGCATAACGGAGCTAAGGCAAGAGCGATCCCGGCAGGTGAACATTTCAGCAAGGCTTCAAGCTGCCAACTACTCTGACGCCGAGAGGTTTTTGTTCCTACGACTCCTGCGAGGGATCCCATGTTGCGTCACGTTGTTCTGCTCGGTTTCAAAGACTCAACTTCTGCAGAGGTCATCGCAGGAATTACCGAGTCCCTGCACGCATTAGCTCCTCAGATCTCTACGGTCCGAAACTTTTCGGTGAACGCGGACCTTGGCCTTGCGGATGGAAACGCACAGATGATCATCATGGCGGAGTTCGATGATGTTGCGGGCTACGAGTTGTATAGCGACCACCCAGCTCACCAGAAGGTGATCCAAGAGCAGATTGTGGCCGAGCTCTCTAGCCGAGCCGCAGCCCAGTACACGTTCTAGGGTTTCGCTGCTTTCTGCCCGGAAAGCGGCATGCATTTTCGCTCTCTGAATGCCGGTGGCCCCGATAAGGTTTCCGCACTCTGGGTGCTAATACCTAGGATTCCCAAGATCCGCGTGACACAGGTCACTCTTTGTGTCTATGGTGCATCTACCAACTTTGTTGGTCCGGTAGAGGAATCAGCGGTTCAGTGAACACCTTCCGAGGTAGGCACCAAATTGCAGAATGCCTCCCGGTTCCGGGTAGGCCATGTGGATGGATTCGGGGGGTTTCTTCCACATGGCCTCCGGCATTTTTGTAGGCCGGGCATTTTTCTAGGGAGTGCTGCCAAGACTTCTCTGGCGCTCAGAGCCCCTTGCCTATGCGATCTTGTCAGTCATCGGGCAGACTGCGGACGTGCCAATCCAAAAGATCGCAGCCGAGACACCCTCCCCCATGACTGGGTTTGTTGTTACTGACTTACCCGGATCTACACGTGCCACGGGTGTGGTGCGTCTCGCCAAGAAGATCCTGATGGACGGGGCCAAGACCATGGCCCGCTCGCAGACCTATGCCTGGGCCATTCTAAACGAACAGGTATCGGGTGCCTCAGCAGGCGTGAGCGTGGACCCGGCCGAGAGCCAAGCTGGCATGGTTGCCTTTGTGGATGCAGTTCTGGACCGAGTCTCTGCCGGGGAACTGTCACTCGAAGCTGCAAAAGGTGTGTCGGAGTCAGATCTGAGCCAACTCGCTCAGGCCGACACTCGCAGCAAGATCGGTCAGACTGCACGATCGAACGGCACGCTCAATCAGGAACTCCTCGCAGGCGGCGCCTTTGCTTCTGCGGCGACAGCGCACGGTGATCTTGAAGGGGCTCGGGTGATCCTCGAAGGGACTGGTGCAAACACTGCGGCATTCATTGCCGCCGCAGCAACCCACGGAGCGCAGATAGTCGGACTTGGCACCTTCGCTGGGGCAGTCGTGAACCCAGAGGGATTCAACCTTGACGAACTCCTGGGTCTGCTTGCCGAGTCAGGTAGTGCACTGCCGAGCAGCTTGGGTTCAGAAGTCCCTAGCACTGCGTTGTTTCAAACTCAGACAGATCTGCTGTTTTGTGGATCCAAAATGGGTCTGATTGACCATCTGCTTGCAGAGACCTTGGACTGCAAGATGGTCATTCCTGTTGCACCTGCACCGGTGACTGCCAAGGGCCTAGCCGTTGCAACACATCGTGGCATCGCTGTTCTTCCCGATTTCATTTCTACTGCTGGGCCCCTGTTTGCGGATCACCCAGCAGATTCGGCCACACCTGAGCAGGTTGTGGCCACTGCCACAGACACGCTTTCTAGCGCCCTCGGCCAGCTGTCGACGCATCCCGAAGGGCTGTACCTAGCAGCCTGCTATGCGGCCGAAGCATTCCTACTTACTTGGCAAGAGAGCTTGCCCTTTGGAAGGCCACTGGCTTGAGCAACTCTCGAATTCCTGCGAGCGACTCCTCACTGCCTTCGCTGCCCGCTCAGCCTGCGGCAGTGAGTTGGCCAACTTCTTCGTGGAGTTCAGGGCCTCAGATAGCTGGGAACCCCGATCGGCTATGCGACTTGCTCGATCAGGCTTTCGACCCGGCTAGCGCTGACTCTCTTGGTGAGACCTTGGCTTGTTTGGTCGTGCAAGGCGGGCTGATCGTCGAGGAGCGCTACGCAGCAGAGGTAACAGCACAGACTCCCCTGATCTCATGGTCTGTTGGCAAAAGCATTACTCAGGCTGCTGTTGGAATACTTGTAGCTGACGGTCTGCTCGACCCAACCATGCCGGTTGACGCTCCCGAATGGCAGTCCGCAGGCGATCCGCGCCAAGCCATCACCATGAATGACCTGTTAGAGATGCGCTCAGGACTGCAGTTTGTTGAGGACTACGTAGACGACCAAGAATCAGACTGCCTAGAGATGTTGTTCGGGTCGGGAACACATGACGTTGCTGGCTATGCGGCCTCGCGCCCCTTGGAACACAGCGTCGGTTCGGTTTTCAATTATTCGAGTGGCACTACCAACATCATTGCCCGGCACGTAGCGCATGTCCTCGGCGCAGGAGCCGACCCTGCTGAGCGACGCAGAGTCATGCTGGAGTTCCTTCAGGAGAGGCTCTTTGGTCCACTGGGTATGAGTACTGCGGAGCCACGCTTCGATGCCGCCGGCACCTTTATTGGATCTTCCTACCTTTTTGCATCTGCTCAGGACTTTGCAAGATTTGGGTTGCTCTACCTGCGCGATGGCGTGTGGGGTTCGCAGCGCATACTGCCCGAGGGCTGGGTGAATGCTGCAAGAACAGCAGTCTCGGTAGATCCCGATGACGGTTGGCTCTACGGCCAGCACTGGTGGGTCCGCCGGGGGTCAGCCACTAACTCTCGTGGAACAGGACCAGGCGAGATCTTCTGGGCGAATGGTTATGAGAAGCAGATCGTCATGTGTATCCCGAACAGCGATACGGTTCTGGTGCGGCTCGGCAAGACCACAGCAGACCAGCGAGATAGCTTTGAGTCCTACTGGGATCAGGTCATCGCCGCATGCACCGACTGACCTACCCTTCCCCGACAAATACTGGAGCATTCCATGCGACCCACACCGTTCACTATTCCCGAATTCTCTGAGATCGAAGAGGAACGGCAGTTCCTGAAGCAGCGCCTTGCCGCCGCCTTTCGGTTGTTTGGGCTCTTTGGATTCGAAGAGGGCGTAGCCGGTCACATCACCGCGAGAGACCCCGAATTTGCCGACCAGTTTTGGGTGAACCCGTTCGGCATGAGCTTTAAGCAGATTCGGGCTTCTGACCTGATCTGTGTTGATCACGATGGCAATGTCGTTGTTGGTGATTGGCCCGTAAACGCAGCGGCATTTGCCATTCACTCACAGGTTCACAGGGCCCGTCCCGATGTGATTGCCGCAGCACACTCCCATTCGATCTACGGCAAGACCTTTGCATCGCTTGGCATCGAACTTGATCCGCTCACCCAAGACTCTTGCGCCTTCTTTGAGGACCATGCGTTATTCGACGATTTCACAGGCGTGGTCAACGAGACCTCTGAGGGCGCCCGTATTGCAGAAGCCCTTGGCAACAACAAGATGGCAATCCTGCGCAATCACGGACTGCTGACCGTAGGAACATCTGTGGACGCAGCAGCCTGGTGGTTCATCACGGCCGAGCGAACCTGCCAATCACAACTGATGGCCATGGCTGCGGGCAAACCCGTGCTGATTGACCCCGATGTAGCACGCCATACACGCGGACAAATGGGCTCAGAAATGGCCGGCGCATTTAGCTTTCACCCGCTCTACACCTGGATCATGGAACAACAACCAGACCTTGCGAAGTAAGAGGGCCTTGCAACATGGATTGGCCTCTTCGCTGCGGAATCTTTATGGCACCGTTTCATCCGGTGCATCAAAATGTCACGCTTGCACTCGAGCGGGATTTGCAACTGATTGAACATCTTGATCGCATTGGATTCCACGAGGCTTGGATAGGCGAGCACCACTCAGGTGGTTTCGAGATCATTGCCTCACCTGAGGTTTTTATTGCTGCTGCCGCTGAGCGCACTCGCCATATTCGCCTTGGAACTGGCGTGGCATCGCTCCCCTACCACCACCCATTTATGACAGCTCAGCGCATTGTGCAGCTTGACCACATGACTCGCGGACGGGTCATGTTGGGGGTCGGCCCGGGCGCTTTGCCCTCGGACGCGTTCATGTTGGGCATCAACCCAGTGGATCAGCGACGCAGGATGGAAGAGGGACTCGAGGCAATCCTTGAACTGTTTCGCAGCGAGGAGCCCGTGTCGAGAGAGACCGACTGGTTCACACTTCGAGAGGCACGGTTACAGATT
>WLLG01000226.1 GCA_009700815.1 Actinomycetota bacterium | reverse complement strand
TCTGATCTCTCCAACCATTGTCACGGGCCACCCCGTTGAGACTTCGCCACTGGCACGTCATTGCCGCACAGACCCCTCGCTCACCGAGCGCTTCGAGGTGATTGTCGGCGGGATGGAACTTGCGAATGCTTATAGCGAACTGAATGATCCCGTGGAGCAGCGCGAACGGTTCATGAGCGAGAGATCACGAGCCCAAGCGGCCGGCGAAGAAACCCTTCTGAGTAGCTCACTAGACCAGCGCTATGTCGAAGCATTAGAGAGGGGTCTGCCGCCCACAGGTGGCCTTGGAATTGGAATCGATCGTCTCATCATGCTTCTGACCAATTCGAGTTCGATTCGTGATGTGATTTTGTTTCCGACGATGCGCTCACCTCATGCAGATAGACCCGCCGCGAATGGCCGTTCGGACTTAGTTCCTACTGCTCCGCTGCCCACTGCAACGGCGCCTGGAGCCCAAGTGGCCGCAGTCAGGCTGTCGGGGCTGGTGCGGGTGGTAGCGATGCTGACAAGCGTGGTAGGCGTGCTCACCATGCTGAGTGCGGTGCCAGCTATCAGCGCGCGCACGCTGTTACTAGACGAGCTGATTTCTCCCCTGCCAATGGTGCTCGACACGGCTGTGCTTTCGGTGGGATTCGGCTCTTGCATGGTTTTGTTGTCGGGTCAGCTACTGCGCGGCAAGCGTCGCGCATGGAACCTGGCCCTCGTGTTGTTTGTTCTCTCTGCTGGGTTCAGCATTGCTCGAGGTGGCGAGGCAGTTGCATTAACCACTTCGCTGAGCATGATCGTGATACTCCTGCTCACACGAAGTGAATTCACCGGGCTTGCAGACCCTCCATCCCTGGTCCGTGTTGCTCGCATGATTCCGCGATTTCTTCTGTTGGTCTATGTGTATGGACTGATTGCGTTGTGGGCTCAGCAGGGCACACTCTCTCCATCGATCAACCTGAGCGACTCGTTCTGGGCAGTCACGGTGGGGCTAGTCGGCGGCGAGCAGCCCTATGAGTACTCCGGACGGTTCGCAAGACTGTTTCCGGTCTCGCTGGAAGTCTTGGGCGCATTGGGACTGTTGTTGTTGTTGTGGCTCCTTCTTCGCCCGGCGGTGCGAGGTCGGGTAGGAGAGGGTCGTGAGCGCGCTGCTGCAATGGTCGAGCAGTTCGGTTGGGACACCCTCGCTCCGTTTGCATGTCGCGATGACAAGAGTTATTTCTTCTCTTCTGATGGCCTAGCCATGGTGGCGTACGGGTACCTAGGCGGATTTGCCTTGGTCTCCGGCGATCCGATCGGCGAGGATGCGTCCATCCCTCTAGTTGTTGATGAGTTCATTCTTCACTGTCAGCATCATGGGTGGCAGCCAGCCTTTTTGGCCGCCAGAGAAGTGGATGTGCCGCTGTACGCGGAGCGTGGATTCCGCAGCTTCTATCTAGGCGACGAGGCAATCTTGGATTGCCGAACATTCTCATTAGAAGCTGAGGGGATGGCACCGGTTCGACAAGCAGTGCGCCGCGCAGAGAAGGCCCACCGCTTTGAACTCATGGCCGAGGAGTCGGCTTCTCCTGCACTTGTATCGGCACTGAATCAGATCAGTCTGCTTTGGCGTAAGGGTGAGGACGAGCGCGGGTACACCATGAGTATGAGTTCTGATGTGTCAGCGGTTGGATCAAACCGGCTCCTAGCGGTTGCCTGGCAGATTAACCAAGATGGCTCTGAAGAACCGGCAGGCTTTTTGCGGTTGGTACCCACAAGTGCAGTCACCGACAGATTCGCTCCAGGGCAGACGCTTGACCTGATGAGAAGGCGTCCTGATGCGGCCAACGGGCTGACTGAGTATTTGATTGCTCACACAGTCCAGGATCTTCGCGAATTAGGCGTGGTGAGGTTGTCGCTCAACTTTGCCGCCTTTGGCAGACTGTTGGACAACGATGTGCAGTTGACGCGCGGGAATCGGTTTTTGAGGAAGCTCGTTGACCTGCTGAATCCTTACTATCAGATCCGTGCGCTGCGAGACTTCAACGAGAAGTTCCAACCAACATGGCTCCCTAGAGTCTTGATCTATGCAGATCCTGCAGATTTACCCAAGGTTGGTCTGCGTTATGCCTGGCTTGAAGGCATAGTGTCAGTGCCGATAATTGGGCGCTTATTGTCAGGGCCTACCGAAGTCGTTGAGGGTGAAGCAACATGACAACGTCACGGCGCTCACTGCGAGCGCGGTCCTCAACATGGTGGTGGGAGATCTCGTATCGGGTTGGACCCAACCTGTGGGTCACTCCGCTGCTGATGTCCATCGGGTCCGTGCTGCTATTCGCATTCTCGGTCTGGGTCGATCGGCACGTTGATCTCCTGTCGAGTTGGTTCCCCAGCGCGCTGATTGATGACTCTGCATCAGATGCTGCGATTCTGGTGACGGCACTGCTTGGAGCCGTCGCGACGGCCCTAGCACTAGTTTTTTCAACCAGCATTCTGACGTTTTCATTGGCCTCGACACAGCTCGGACCGCGATTGATCCGCCGGTTTATGAAGGACCCGATAACCCAGATCACCTTGGGTGCATTTCTCGGGACTGTGATCTTCAACGTACTGACCCTGTCAGCAATTCGAAGCTCTCCCGGCAGCCAGCTTCCTGCCTTTAGCGTGTTCCTCGTCGAGGTGCTCTCGCTGTGTTGCTTTGGCCTGCTGGTGTTTTACGTTCATCGAGTCGCGTCGACAATTCAGGCACCTGCGGTGGTAGCTGCAGTGGTCGCGGATTTAGGAAAAGTCCTTGCAGAGAGGTCTGCATCTATGCGGGTCCTGCTGCGGGAGCATGATCCGGAAAAAGTTTCTGCGGCTGTCACTCGGAGTCGTGAATCGGGAGCCCCGATAGCTGCCATTCAAACTGGATACGTTGAATTGGTTGATGTCGAACGGCTACTCGAGGCAGCAGATTCGGCTGACGCGGTGATTGTGCTGAATCGTCGGCCGGGGCAGTTCACGCAGCAAGGTCAGATTCTTGCTTGGGTGAGCCCGAGTTCAGCAGATGATCGCTTGCAGCAGGTCGTGGCCCAGGCGGTTGAGATCGGAAGGTATCGAACACTGCGGCAAGATTTGGAATTCGCTATCGCGCAAGTAGTGGAGATTGCGCTGCGAGCGCTCTCTCCGGCAATCAATGACACCTATACCGGCCTGACCTGTGTGGATTGGCTCGGGGCGGCGATGGTTCAGGTCGGGACTAATCCAGAGCGCACGGGTGGCATCAGTAGTGCTGACGGAACTCTGCGGTTAGTCATTCCGCCGCTCAAGTTTGACCGCGTGCTGAAGACAGCATTTGATTTGATCCGTCAGTCTGCTGCGCACAACGTCGCAGTGCTGATCCGGATTCTTGATGCGATCTCTGCCATGGCGCCGGTGGTTCGTCCGGAACACCTAGCTCCGCTTAGGAAGCATGCGGACTTGGTTGCAGAAACTGCAAGGGCGGGAAGCTTTGTGAGTGGTGACCTAGAAGACATTGAGCAGCGGTATTCGCTAACAGTGACTTGCCTAGACCTGGCCGCTCAAACGGCCCAAACAGCCCTAACGGCGCAAGAAGCTGCTAGCTGAGGCCAATTTCTGCCAGAGTCACTGCCCGGCCCTCGGCAAGAGAAGTCTGAGCTGCAGTGCCCATCGCCACTGACCACAGCCCATCGGTAGCCGTAACGAGCGGTGCAGTACCGTTGCGGATTGCGCTACAGAAATCAACATGCTCCAAGTAGCTGGCTCCGTGATGTGCGCCGAGGTAGCGGACCGATTCCTCGGCGCCGATCTGCTCCGAAGTTACGGGCCAACCGGTTGATCGTGACCCCACAATGAGTTCGGCCTGCCTGCCGCGTGCGAGTTCCATGAAACCCGGAATCTTGACTTCCACTTTGCCAAGGTCGCCCACCGCTACGAGTTCTTGTTCAAAGGCCGATCCCTCGGCGAACATGGACAGGTCAAGAGAAGCACGGGCGCCGTTTTCGAACTCCACAATCACGAAGGCATTATCCAAAATATCTGGTGTTCCTTCTGGGTAACGCTCATCAAGGTGGTTGACATCTTGGGCGCCCGAGGCCATGACACGGACGGGTCGGCTGGGAATCGCGACTCGCATTAAGTCAAAGAAATGGCAGCACTTCTCTACCAGGGTTCCGCCAGTATTTGCGCTGAAGCGGTTCCAGTGACCCACCTTGTCGAGGAATGGAAACCGATGCTCGCGAATCGAGAGCATCCGCACTCGGCCGGTCGAACTTTTCTCGGGTGAATGAGTGCCGGCCTGCCCCACTCCGAGCTCCTGCAAGAAGCGTTGCACCGGCGGCATGTATCGATACTCGAGTCCCACCCACACAATCCCGTCATGGGAATCGGCCGCGGCCTGAACATGAAGGCAGTCTTCAACTGTGGTGCAAAGTGGCTTCTCGATGAGCAGATGAAGTGAGGTCTGCCAGAGCGGTTCAAGCACAGACCGATGCGTGAAATTGGGTGAAGAAATCACGACAGCATCAAGTGACTCCTTGGCTAACATCTCGGCCACTGAAAGATAAGCCGAAACCGTCTCGCCCGCGAGTTCTTGCGCCGCACCGAGCGAGGTGGCATCTGGGTCGGCGATCGCTACGACGGTGGCACCGGGCAGTGCTTGAACATTGCGGATGTGTTCTTGGCCCATCATTCCAACTCCG
>WLLG01000225.1 GCA_009700815.1 Actinomycetota bacterium | reverse complement strand
GCCGTCTCGGCATGCTCCGAGATGTCGAGTCCCACGTTCTCTTCCTCTTCAGAGACTCGGAGACCGACGGTGGCCTTGAGTGCCAACAGGATCAGAGCGGTGACCACTGCCGAGTACACAATCGTCGCCCCGTTCGCAATGGCTTGTTCGCCGAGGAGTCTGAACCCACCTCCGTAGAACAATCCATTCAGATGCTTAGCACCGAAGTACTCGGCATCTGCGAACAGCCCAATCATGAGTGAACCAACTAGGCCGCCAACAAAGTGAACCCCCACGACATCGAGTGCGTCGTCGTAGCCGGCTCGGAACTTCAAGTGGACGGCGAAACAGCACACCAGACCAGCCGCCAAACCAATGAAGATTGCCGACATAGAAGAGACATAACCGCAGGCTGGCGTGATAGCTACAAGCCCCGCCACGATTCCCGATGCAGCTCCAAGGTTGGTGATGTGGCCATCCTTGATTCGTTCAGTAATTGCCCAAGCAAGTCCAGCCGCTGCTGCAGCTAGGAAGGTATTCATGAATGCTTGAACAGCTTGGCCGTTGGCGTGCAGAGCCGAACCGGCATTAAACCCAAACCAGCCGAACCACAAGATGCCAGTTCCAATCATGACCAGCGGCATGGAGTGCGGCGGATGGCCTTCCTTGGGCCAGCCCTTGCGCTTGCCCAGAATAACCACGGCTACAAGGGCAGCGATGCCTGCGTTCACATGGATTGCCGTTCCGCCAGCGAAATCTAGCGAACCCCGAACGCCAAGCCACCCTCCGTAGACCCACTTAAACACCGGTGCAAAGACAAGCAGCATCCAGATCGGTGCGAACAATGCCCATGCAGCGAACTTCATTCTGTCGGCCACGGCACCCGAGATGAGCGCAGGTGTAATCACAGCAAACATCCCCAGAAAAATCACCGTAAGCAGGCCGCCCACCCCATCACCAGAAGCAATGTTGATGTTGTTGAGAAACGCTGCGTCGAAGCCTCCGAACCAACTCGCATCAGTGTCACCCCCGGCGATTGAGTACCCGATGATGACCCACAGAATCGGGATCGTCAGCAAACACCAGAAGTTCATCATCAACATGTTCAACACGTTGCGACTGCGATCCATACCCCCGTAGAAAAAAGCAAGACCTGGTGTCATAAACAACACCAAGGCCGAGGCAATTAATACCCATGCGATGTCACCGGAATTCATGCTGTGCTCCCCTGTGGATTGAAGATTCAGAGGGCGCTGCTTCCGCCTCCAAACTAAGTTCCACAGGATTGGGGATCATTGTTTCTAGATTGTTTCCAGACAGTGGCACCCTGATTACAAATGCAGGCGGCACCACTTGCTCACTCGCCTCCGCACGAGTCTTGCAATGCCAACTAACTTACTCAGATGTCTGATCGACCAGTTGTGCTTGTCCTCGGTGCCGGTTTCGGCGGTATCGGAGTGGTCTCAAAGCTAAAGAAGGCCCCAGTCGACATCGTGTTAGTTGACCAGCACGACTACCACACCTTTCGGCCGCTGCTCTACCAAGTTGCCACCGATGTTCTTGAGCCCACCACTGTTGGGTACCCGATTCGCTCCTTCGTGGACCGTCAAAAAAATCTGTCATTCACCAAAGCAACGGTCACGGGAGTTGACCTAGAGAATCAAGTGGTGAGTTTCTCCGACTGGGAGCCGCAGCACTATGACTACCTAGTCGTCGCCCTTGGTGGAAAGGCGAACTTCCTCAACATCAGCGGCGCCGAAGAACACTCCTTCCCCCTGTACACGCTCAACGACGCCGTGAAGCTGAGACAACATGTGCTCACCAAGTTCGAAGCTGCCAATAAATCTCGGGACCTAGTCGAGGCGGGCGCCCTGAACTTGGTCATCGTCGGCGGGGGGCCTACCGGAGTCGAGACTGCCGGTGCTATGGCAGAGCTCTACTACTCCTCGCTAGCGCGTGACTTTCCTGGACTACCCGTGGCCGATGCGAGCATCACCTTGGTGGAATACGGCGATCGACTTCTCACCATGTTCGATCAAGGCTTGAGTGACTACACCAAAGAAGCCCTTGAGGAACGCGGAGTAACCGTGCGACTGGGGGAATCAGTCACAGAGATTAAGGCTGATTCGGTGACCCTAAATTCGGGGCAGACCCTAGATGCTCACACAACAGTCTGGGGAGCAGGACTCTCTGCAGTTACTTTGGCGAGCACGCTCTCAGATGACCTTCAACATGGCCGGGTTCCTACTGAGCCGATGCTTCACCTCGCCGGCCGCCCGGAAGTCTTTGTGATCGGGGATTTGGCCTGGACGACTGACACCAAGACCGAGAAAGTACTTCCGCAGCTTGGTTCGGTGGCACTACAAGCTGGCGAGCATGTCGGAAAGACTATTGACCGCATGACCCGCAAGCACAAAGAACCAGAGCCCTTTAATTACCTTGACAAGGGCAGCATGGCCACCATTGGCCGTAAGGCGGCAGTTGCTGCTCTGCCACCTGATGTCCACCTGACTGGAATGGCAGCGGCCTTGGTCTGGGGCTCGGTGCACTTGGCGCTCCTGAGCGGTGCAGAGAATCGAGCGGTCGCAATGACGAATTGGAGTTTCGCCTATATGCACCACGATCGCCCCTCGCGAATCATCATCGACTTAGAGGACGAGGACTAAGCAACTGCTGGGGCTAGTTACTAACCCATCGTTGCTAGGGCGGAAGCCAAGATGAACCCAAACACAGTCACAAGGCCAACCTCTCGACCGCCGTTTGCAAAAGCTTGGGGCATCAGCGTGTTGGCCAGCATGGCCAGAATTGAGCCAGCGGCAAACGCTTGGATACACGCAACCACGTCAGGCGAAGCATTCCCCAACAAGCCATAGCCAAGGGCAGCTGCGCTGACTGACAGGGCAACAATCCCGGCCCATACCCAAAGGATGCGTGCCCGAGAATGCCCAGCGTTGCGCAGACCGACGGAGGCTGCCATACCCTCGGGCATATTCGACAAGAACACTGCTACAACCATCGCGACGCTCACTGAGCCACCGCCAAGCAGAGCCAAGCCAATAGCGACAGACTCTGGAACTCCATCAAGCGTTGCGCCGAGCACGAGTGACGGGCCAGACACGGTTGCGCCGACTACTGGGTCCTCACCGCTTGGCGTGAAGCGCTCGAGCAGTCGGTCTCCAGCCCAAAACACCAGCGCACCGGCAACAAGCCCAATCACGACCGAGGCATCTTTGACCTCGTTGTAAGCCTGCAAGACCAGTTCAAAGGAGACTGCGCTGAGCAGAGTTCCAGCACCGAAACCCATGATCAAACCGAGCACACGCGCAGAGACAGGCACGAAGAATCCGATGAGCGCGCCAATAACTAGCGCCGAGGAACCAACGCCAGCCCAAAAGGCGGCCGAGGCCATCTAGTTAGCCCGAGAGTAGTTAGCCCGAGAGCGAGCGAGACTCAATCGAAAACCTGACCGTGTTCGAAGCGTTCCGATGCGCCGGCCGCCGCCGTAAGTGCAGCAACGTTGTCTCGGGTGAAGAACCCTTCGTAGCCGTGGCAACGCTCTACATACTCCGTGATCAAAAGCGAGTAGGGCGAGCTCTTGGAGAAGATCTGCTTCAGGTTGGGCTCGTCTTTGCATTCACCGACAACATCAGCCAAAAACGGGGTTCCCAGCTTGGTGAGTTCGCTCACCACGAAGTCCACATTCTTCATCTCGTTGATATCGCCATCACCGACCTCATAGGCAATGTGATGCATCCGCCGACCAAAGTTGCGCACAAAGTCTTCGGTGGGCATCGGAAGATTCTCAAATGAGTTCACGATGGCTGGCGTGTTGTTGGCCGTAAAGACTCGAGCAGGACTGAGCTTGTCGTCAGGAACATCGGGGTGACGGGTCACGTTCGTCGATGAGTTCATCTCCGTGATGTTGTACGCACCCCAGAAGTAGTACGGAACCATGGTTAGGTACTCAAGGATTGCATCCTCGCGTTCGCCCGCCAGAATCCTGGTCGCAAGGTGATCAATACCGAGCACCTTGTCTGCAATCCCATGCTCGGCCTGAAGCGAAGCTGCCGACTCGATCAGGGATTGACTCTCTGCCGAGATTTGCAGTTTGTCGCCAAGGTTGAGCCCTTCGAGCGTGTCGAGCGGGATATCCACGTAGCCAACTCGGTTGTAGGTAAAGTCCGACAAGAAGGTAAAGCTCAAATGCTCGCTGCAGTAGAACGGGTTTACAGTCTCACCGGCATAGACAAATCGAACACCCTGCGGCTCGAGAGCATCGCGAACTGCCTTCGCAGAGGTTGCCTTGTAAATCTCGCCGATGTACCGGGCGTTGGGTTTAGCGGCGGAGAGCGGGTACAACATGTTCCATCGAGTCACCTCGTCCTCGAAGGTCACCGCAAGCGGTTCGAGCAGAACCATGCGCGGGAAGTCCGGCTGGGATTGCAGCAGATACACCTTGTGAGTATCGGTCAGGCGAGCATCAACCAATCGGTACGGGCCCATGAGCGCAAGCTCTGCGATGTAGCTGATTGCGTCGCCGTGTTCCACCTGCACAACCACAGCTGCCATGCGGTCCACGATCTCGGGTAGTCCGGACTCGGCCCGTCGATCAAAAACTTTGGGTAGGTACTCCTCAAAGAATCCAGAATTCTTCTTGTCCCCCATGGGAACGTAGGTTGCAAGATCAATCATGTGCGAATGCCCGTCGGTTCAGAGGAATAGGGGG
>WLLG01000224.1 GCA_009700815.1 Actinomycetota bacterium | reverse complement strand
TCGAGTTCAGAGATCAAACCCGTAACAATCGATAGCCCCAAACTCGGCCTTCGCTCAGGGTCAGCCTCGCCGCTCATACCAACCCCGTCGTCGATGACATCAACGCGAAGAACGCCAGCGCCCTGAAGCATCTCGATGCGCACCTTGGGTAGTTCCTCTGACATGAGCAAGCCCGGCGGGTAGGCGTGGTCCACGATGTTCTGAAGCAACTCTGTCAACACAACTGCTAGCGAGGTGGCAGTTGGGGAAGGCAGATTTCCGGACTCGCCGATCATCTCAAAGCTCAGAGGGCGATCCGGCGAGGTCAAGCCTTCTTCTACCATTCGCACAAGCGGGCGAAGGATCTCAGAGAAGTTGACCTCATCACCATCCTCTCGAGACAAGATCTCATGCACGAGAGCAATCGAGCGAATTCTTCGGACTGACTCCTCGATAGCTGCCTTGGCAGAAGGCTCAGTCAAGCGGCGGCCCTGAAGCCGTAACAACGAGGAGATTGTCTGCAGGTTGTTCTTGACCCGATGATGGATTTCTCTGATGGTGGCATCTTTTGAAATCAGCAATCGATCTCGCATCTTCAGCTCAGATATATCTCGCAAAAGAACCAAGCCGCCATCAACATTTGACGCATTCAGCAGCGGAATACACCAGATCACCACGCAGACCTCGTTGCGCTCCACCTCTTCTGCTGCAGGTCGGGCAGTAAAGAAAGCCCGATAGGTGGTGTCGGTCTCTACGCCAAGCTCAGTCAGGCTTGCTCCTTGGATGCGGCCCGAGATTCGCAGCCTCCGCAACGCAGAGATGGCATTCGGAGAGGTGAACGCTACCTTGCCGAGTTGGTCCAGCAGAATGACCCCGTCCCCCACTCGTGGCCCTCCGGCTGCAAGAACTTCCTCATCTTCAAAAGGAAATTGTCCAGCAGACACCATCTTTGCCAGACGCCCAAAGACCTCGAGGTACACCTCCTCTAAAACGCCAGGTTGACGAGTGGTCGAGAGAGCAGACTCACTCGCAATAACAGCGACGACTTTGTCATGGAACCGCACCGGAATGGCAGTGACTCGGATTCGTTCGCCAAGCCAGACTGAGTCAATAACCGTGTCAACAATCTCTCCGCTGCTAGCGGCCGTCGCCACGGCAGGGCGCTGCGCGGCGCTCATCGTGCGGCCAACTACGTCATCAAGAAACAGCGTCGGTCCGGTATTTGGGCGCATCTGATTGACAACAAGAAATCGTTTCTCTTCGGCTTCGCTCTGAACGGGAAGGGGCACATAGAGCAGGAGGTCCGAGAAGGAAAGGTCAGACAACATCCCCCAGCCGGCCACAAGCCGGTGAAGGTGGCGTGATGCCTCGATTTCTACGGGGGGCACAATCAACCCGACGTGTTCGGCCGTAAAGTCCCCATCGTCTGCATCATCGATGACATCTGGGGCGTCGTAATCCGGATGCCCGTAGGTTGGCTCCGGGTATCGGGTGGCGGAGTTATCGAATTCCCCAGTACTCATGTCCAGATCTTCTCCCCGAGCCGAAGCAACGCTGCGAGCGAATGGATGTCTTCTTCAAAGTAGGGAATCGACAGTGTTCGGTCTGCGCTTCCCGAAAGGGAAGCACGTTGATCAGACTCTCGCCTTGCAACAACTTGATAGTTCATGAAGCTGCTGCCGATCTCGGAGAGCATATTCCCTAGGTGACTCTCGCTCAGCTCTGGGAACTCGGCATGCAGTTGGGCTGCAATCTGCGCCGGCTCGGAACTGAGCGCCCGCGCCGATTGCGCACCCGAACGACTGAGAAAATAAGCGGGAAGCACCTTGTTGAGAATCAGGGCTCCAACCTGATACTTCCGGTCAGCAAGCACCCGCAGGAAAAACTCCGCCTCTTGAGCCGGCGAGGACTCCAGTGTCGAGACCACTAGAAACGATGTTTGCGGACTGCCGAGAAGTGCAGTTACTGCTTGAGCGCGGTCGACGAACCCTGCGTACATGGACTGAAACAGAATGAAGAATTCGGCAATATCTTCCAAGAACTGAGTGCCCAGGATCCGGTCAGCCACCAGGTAGAACGGCTTGGACGCAAACCCCACCATGCGAGATTGATAGGGCGCAATGAGCCAACGCAGCAGCTTGGAGGAGAAGAAATCGGCCATGCGCTCGGGGGCGTCGAGAAAGTCGATCGCGTTGCGCGTCGGTGGAGTGTCCACCACGATCAAGTCGTACTTGCCCGAGGTGTGAATCTGGTACAAGCGCTCCATAGCCACGTAGTCATGGCTCTGGATGAACTTGCCCGTGATATTGCGATAGAGCGGGTTCGCCAGAATGGCATCGCGAGTCGCTACATCTGGGGCGTGGGCCTGAATCAAGTCATCCCAGGATTGCTTGGTATCGAGCATGGCAACCCACAGCTCACCTTGCGGGCTAGCGCCTGCATCTGCAAAGGCCGATACCGGAACCTGCGTCTCAACATTTCCGAACTGCTCAAGGCCTAGCGCGCTTGCCAATCGGCGAGCAGGGTCGATGGTCAGCACAAGCACTTTGATGCCCAAGTTCGCAGCAGCGGTTGCGCCTAGCGCTGCAGCAATGGTGGTCTTGCCTACTCCTCCGGATCCCGTAGAGATGATGATCTCCTTGGATGCACAGAGTTGCTCAAGCGAATCGCCAGGGTTCGCCTGCGAAGCGCCAGAGTTTGCCTGTAAGGCTCCATCCGAGCGAGTCACGAGAAGCCCAGTTCGTCACCGAGCGCATCAGCTAGTTGCGCAGTAGCGCGTACCCCGTGCGAGCGATTGAACAGATACGGCAGGTACATCACCGGCAGGTCCTTGGGCAGCGAGTCACGCAAGCGCGTCAGGTGCTGTACCCGAGCCCTGCGTAGGTTGACCGCTAGTTCTGCGCCTGCGAGCACATCTGCCACTCCCTCTCCGACGCTGTTGACTAGGGCTTCAAGGGTGGCAGCTGTGTTCAGCTGATCAAAGAGTTCCTGATCGCCTCTCGCAAACAACTCCGGCAGGACTCGATTGACCACTACCGAGGCAATTGAAATGTCAGTCTCCTGGCCCAGACGCTCCACTAGTTCGAGTGTCTCGGTGACGGGCATCTCTTCGGGAGCAGTGACGACCACCACACCTGTGGTGTCTGCGTCGGTGAGGATGTCGATCATCCAATCGGTTTGGTTTCTCACCAGCCCAACTTTGACGAGATCATTAATCGCAACTGGTGAGGCAAGTTGCCCAACCACATGCCCGGTAGCAGCTGCGTCAACAACAACAAGGTCGTAGTGCTGCTCGCGAACCTCATAGGTGAGCTTGCCAACGGTCAGGATTTCTTTTACCCCCGGCGCAGCGTTCGCTAAGAAATCAAACGTCCTTGCCAGAGGACCGATCCTGGTGAGCAGAGGGAGCTTTAGGTTGAGACGCAAGTACTCATTCAGACTCGCCTCGGTGTCCATGGACATAGCGCGCAAGTTCTCTCGAACCTCGGTTGGATCAAACTTGAGCGGCCCGATCCCAAAGAACTGAGCTAGGTCACCTTTTGCATCCACCTCGCAGACAAGTGTCCGAAGGCCGCTTCTAGCTGCCAAAAAGCCCAGAGCGGAAGCCACCGAGGTTTTTCCGACCCCGCCTTTGCCAGTAACAAAGAGAAGTTTGTGATTCAGTAAGCCCCGTGATGGGCTCACTTCAGCTCGAGAATCCCATCGGCCGCGCCTCTTCGGCCGTACCAAGTTCCACATAGGTAATCTTCGACGATGGCACTGCCACCTCTCGGCCTTTGCGGTCAGTCAGCCAGAGCACCTTGGTGTCTGATCCAAGTACGTCATCGACGCGACTCTTGATCTCTGCGCGATCCACATCCTCTGGGAGTTGCATTTCAATCTCACGGGGCGAGTAGGTCACGCCGATGCGCACGTCCACTGGTGTCTCTCCTGCATAGTTCTGTTTCCCCGAAGTGAGGAACCTTCTGAAGCATAACGGTACTCCGCCAGCAGGATTCGTTCAGCACGGTCCGGGCACACTCTGCTAACGGGCCGAGCGGCTAAGGGACGTTCAATATGCAGGTCTGAGTCACTTGGGTGGTCACTCCTTGAACTGCCGTAACAACTGGCCGGTCGCAGTCCTCGTAGACCATTGCTCCGGGAACTGTTACGACCCAAGTCCCCGCAGGAACCTCGACCAACAGTTTGCCCTTTGAGTCTGTTGTACCGCTCACCACGACTTGACCTCTTGTTCCCACTTCAACTGCACGCGAGGAAGCGGTCGGTGCTCTGCAGAACGGAACCCCGGGCTGAACCCTGCCGCCACAGATAATCTGCAGGGTCGTTATCTGCAGGCGAGTTACAGCGGCAGGTGCCGGAACGGCAGCGCAGCTTGCAGCAGTAAACGCGCAGGAAACGACTAGGGCTGCAACTGCAATCGAGCGGCGTGCGAACATCACCGGGACACTAGATGCTGAGAGCTCTTGCACGCATGATTTTTGTCTCGAGCCGCCCCCAGAATTGAGTAGTTTCTGCCTGCAACCATGTGGCCACGAGCCTTGCCTAGTATCAGCAGATCGTTCAGCGGGAGACTGCACAACCATGAAGCGAGTCCAATATGAAGCGAGCTGACTCATGAAACCAGGATTGAAGTACGGGTTGATTGTCATTGTCCTCATTGGCCTGCTCGGCTCGGCTGCTGCTTTCTTGTTTCTCAAGGACAACTCCCCCGAAGCTGTCAGTTTGGATGCTGCTAG
>WLLG01000223.1 GCA_009700815.1 Actinomycetota bacterium | reverse complement strand
GGTGGTGAGTCGCCTACCAAGGCCGAACCACTGTGCTCCCAAGGAATCATTGATGTGACCGTGACCGCTGGAGTGCTTGGAATCACCCTTGAGAACTCAGGGGCTCAAGTGGCCGGGACTAGCGACACGCAAGGACTTGGATTCGTCGGCTAACGCCCGAGGGCATCTACGCCCTGAATAATCCATATAAAGCCAAAGCTTGGGGTGTGACCGTAGGTCGCACCCCAAGCTGCTTTTCTGTGCAGAATCGAGAGTTTGTTTTCAGTGTCAGACCCCCTCGGCATCATGTACTCATGATGAAACGCATGTTCGACTCCCACACTCGCAGAGCAAGCACTCACAGGGCTAGCTCTATCAGCGCTGGACCAGACCTCCTCCGACATCGGGCAGCCGTGGTTCGCTGGGCCCTAGCTCACGGCCACCCAGTGGACCGCGACTCGCTAGCAGTCATCATCAACTCGGCATCGGTTTCCGCCTCCGGGCAGGTTGGCCTGCACTGGACTGCTCACAGCGTGAACACACTCCTGATTCAGGGTTGCAGCAATTGGTGCACCGCTCACGGGGTTCGGTACCCAGACAATCTCAGTCGTACTCTCACTACCTACCTGCGCTACCTCGGGGCATACCGCTTACTTGACGCAGATTCCGACCCCATGATTGCTCTCAAGCGCTCGGTGGCCGAGTTCGACAAAGAGGATCGCGAGCAACTGAATCAACAACTCGCAAAAGAGTCGACACGAGGAAGTGCAAAATCTCGTCACCCCACTGCACAGTTGCAGTTCCTAGCTCCCGTGCTTCCGTTGCATTAGGGGAACTGACCGACACACTGATGCTGCCAGCTTGCGCTGATTAGATGCCAAAGAAGGCGAGAAGTTCGTCTAGGCCTTTGAAGGTGCCCTTATTCGGCCAGTTGTGGCCAACTCCCGGGACTCTAACAAGCTCCACTCGAGTACCCGCCGCACATGGCTGCCAGACTGAGCGCTCCACCCCAGAGCTTTCTGCGGTGATAGCAGGCTGTGCTGGGCACCCATCCGCCGCAGCCCAAGCGGCCACCGAAATCGGCACACTTGGAAAAGTTGCCGAGCTCAGGATCTGCGCCACCGTCGGCTTGCCATCAAAGGGCACCACCGGATCTGGGTCTGCATGCTGATGGAAGAGAGAAATCGGCTGTTGGGGTTTGCAGCCCGTCAGGTTGCTCCCCGCGATCGGAGCGACTGCTTGGTATACCCCAGGCCGAGAACACGCCGTGTAATACGCCATGATTGCGCCGTTAGAGAACCCTGTCAGGTAGAGCCGCTGAGCATCTGCATTCGGCTGAGCGCTGACCTGGGCGACGACCTGATCAAGAAACCCCAGATCATCAATCCCGAGCAGGCTGGCCGGTGGGCAACACGGCCCAACATTCCAGGAGTTTGCGACCCCTTGGGGAAAAACCGCCAGAAAGCGATCCTGGGCAACCGCCTGGCGCCAACTCGCAGCGCTCAGCATCGCCCGGCGATCAACGCCGAGTCCGTGAAGGGCCACCACGATTGGCAACTTCTCTGTGGGTTGAAGATCTTTGGGGGCAACAGTCAGATACTCACGCTGGATCAACCCCATCTGGATCACATGATCAACCACGTCGACTGCCGCAGCCTGGTCAGTGACCCCCGTTGGTGGCTGCTGCTGTGTTGAAGGCCGCTGTGTTGAGGGCGGGAGCGTTGACTTGGGTGCGACTGCCACACTGCTTTGCGAATTGCTGAGTTGCGGCTCGGCCTGTTGGCGAACCGCAAGAGCAACTAACACAACAAGCATCACGGCTGCTACGGCAATTACGCCCAGAAGAATCTTAGTAAGTGATCTGCGGCTCTCGGCCACATGTCCTCCGTCGCAAGAGCCACTCGGTAGCCCACTCGTGTGCGATCAAAGTCTAGGCGGGTGACAGATCGCTCTCGGTTCGCTTTTCTGACGGGTCGTCAGTCACGGTAGCTTTGGAAAGGTGAGCGAACTACTTACTTCAGAAATAGCTACCGGCACGGATCAGCCCACCGAGGCGGAGTTTCGTGCCGAGATTCGTCAGTGGATGCAGAATCACCTGTGCGGAGAGTTTGAGGTGCTTCGCCACCGAGGTGGTCCTGGCGATGAGCACGCATTTGTTCAAGAGCGCATGGCTTGGGAGCGCGAGCTAGCAACTGGTGACTGGACCGGCATCGGTTGGCCGAGTGACCACGGCGGCCGGGGCTTACCCATCAACTTAGAAGTCGCGTTTCATGAGGAGTACTCGGCAGCTGGAGGCCCAGGGCGAGCCGGGCTCATTGGTGAGGGACTCCTTGGTCCTACCCTGATCCACTTTGGAACTCCCGAGCAACAGCAGCGCTTTTTGCCGGGAATAATCTCTGGCACTGAGTTTTGGTGCCAAGGCTATTCCGAACCCAACGCTGGCTCTGACCTAGCAAATGTTAAAACTCGCGCCTGGCGCGATGGCGATGACTGGGTGATCGAGGGTCAGAAGGTCTGGACCTCATTGGCACAGTGGTCAGACTGGTGCTTTGTGGTGTGTCGCACCGAAGAAGGTTCGCAGCGTCATAAGGGACTGTCCTACCTCCTGGTTCCGATGAAGCAGCCCGGAATTGAGATTCGCCCGATTCGCCAAATCACCGGAACTGCTGAGTTCAACGAAGTGTTCTTTGACGGAGCGCGCACCTCGGCCGACCTGTGTGTGGGTGCGCCTGGTGAGGGCTGGAAGGTTGCCATGGGAACCCTCGCATTTGAGCGAGGCGTGCTCACCCTTGGCCAACAAATGGCGTTCAACCGTGAACTCACCGAGATCACCGAGACTGCCCGAGAACTCGGAATGACGACTGACCCAGTCATCCGGCAGCGCCTTGCCGCAATGTGGTCTCGCCTGAAGATCATGCGCTGGAACGCATTGCGAGCGTTGCGAGTAGACGACGACGTTGAACTTCCACGTGAAGCAATGATCAATAAGTTGTACTGGGCCGGCCTGCACCGAGACATGGGAGAACTCGCAATGGACGTGCTTGGAGCAGGTGCTTTGCTGACTCGCTACTCCGAGGCACATGAGGGTGACGCTGGTGAGCTAGAGATGGGACCCGAGCACAAGTTGTTCTTCTTCAGCCGCTCAGACACTATCTACGGCGGTTCCGATGAAATCCAGCGCAACGTCATCGGCGAGCGGGCCCTCGGCCTGCCTCGCGAGCCCCGCTAGCCAACTCAGACCCGGAGAATTCACATGACCAAACCAGCACCTACTCCCGCCGAACCAGCAGGCCACGCCCTACTGCAAAACCGAACGGTGGTCATCACGGCCGCTGCAGGCAGCGGGATCGGCGGATCGTTAGCGCGACGCTGCATGCTTGAAGGTGCAAAAATTGTCATCTCGGATGCCCATGAGCGCAGGCTGAACGAAACTGCGGATGCTCTTGCCGAGGAGTTCGGAACTCGACCCGCCACCTTTCGCTGCGATGTGACAAATGAAGATGATGTGCAGGCCCTCGTTGCCGGAGCACTGGCAGATCTGGGTCATATCGATGCTTGGATGAACAACGCCGGCCTTGGCGGCAACGGCTTGATTACTGAGATCACTGATGAACAGTGGTCAAAGGTGATCGACGTGACCCTGACGGGAACCTTCCGCTGCCTGCGCGCCGTGCTACCGCATCTGTATGAGCAAGGCCATGGCGCAATCGTCAACAATGCTTCGGTGTTGGGTTGGCGTGCCCAAGAAAAGCAGGCGCACTATGCGGCAGCAAAGGCAGGAGTCATGGCACTCACTCGCTCTGCTGCCATCGAGGCGGCCGAATTCAACGTGCGCGTGAACGCAGTAGCGCCAAGTCTGGCGATGCACGCCAACCTGGCCAAAGTGACACCGCCAGGACTCTTGGAAGAACTAGTAGCGAAAGAGGCTTTCGGCCGAGCGGCCGAGCCTTGGGAGATTGCCAACGTCATGGTATTTCTTGCTAGCGATTTGTCGACCTACCTCACTGGTGAAGTCATCTCTGTATCGAGCCAACACGCATGAGCGATCCAGAAGCTTCGACGGTTGTGGCATCGCCCGCGGATCTCCTAGGCCTTGCAGGTGCAGATCTCGGAGTGACGCCCTGGGCGCCGGTCACTCAAGATCAGGTCAATCTTTTTGCTGATGCAACTGGTGATCACCAATGGATTCACGTTGACGTTGCCCGAGCAACAGCAGAATCGCCCTTTGGTGGCCCGATTGCCCACGGGTATCTCACCCTGTCCTTAGTGAACTTGTTCTTGCCGCAGCTTCTGCAGGTCAACGGAACATCTATGGGTGTCAACGTGGGACTCGACAAAGTGCGCTTCCCTGCGCCGGTTCCTACTGGGTCGCTGCTGCGAGGCCGAGGCCAAATCATTTCCGTCGAAGAGGCTAAAGGCGGGGTGCAGGCAACCGTTCGGGTAACGATCGAGATTAAAGGACCACAGGGCGAGCCGAGCGCAAAGCCCGCATGTGTGGCCGATACGGTGAGCCGTTTCTTCCCCTAACTCGACTGCAGTCGGGTCCGTGCCTGTTCCCTCAGTTGGCCCACCTTGTTACTGCTCGGTAACCTGACGGACTCGCAGACAACTCAGTCCGGCGAAATTTCCGATTCAACTCTTAGGGAGCCCCACATGACCGAGGCCGTGATCGTCTCTACTGCCCGCACACCTATCGGCAGAGCCGGTAAAGGTTCCCTGAAGGACATGCGTCCCGATGATCTGTCAG
>WLLG01000222.1 GCA_009700815.1 Actinomycetota bacterium | reverse complement strand
GATACTTCCGATGCAGTAGTACGCGCTGATATCTATCTGCCTCGAGCAGGTGGGAATCGTGGAGTGTTGATCTATGTACACGGCGGTGGGTTCCTTGGCGGCAACCGTGCACAGATGCTTGATGAGGCGGGACCGCTGCTGCATCAGATCGATCGTGGGTTTGCGATTCTTAACATTGACTATCGGCTCGGCGCCTTCCCAAATGGCGTACCTGACGCGAATGCGGCAGTGCAGTTTGTCCGAAGTAGGGGAAGCGAATTCGGCCTCAATGCTCAGAGAATCATCATTGGTGGATTCTCTGCCGGCGGAGCAATCTCAGCGAATGCTGCTCTGTCTGCGAACGCCAGTCCAGCTGCTAACGACAGTCTCTCTGACAATGGCCCAAGCCAAGCCATCTTTGGGTTGCCTCAGGCTGTGGACGGGTGGGTCTCGATCGCCGCTCCTCTTGACTTCTACTCCCGGTCGACCCCGTTCTGGTCGGCGCCAACTGCATGGTCGACGCTTGATCAGCGAGCCTCGGCGCTCAACCATCTTGACCCACTCGATCCCCCTGGATTGGTGATCCAAGGTGACAGCGATGTAATAGTTCCCCCACTGAACGCAATCACTTTTCAAGCCGCTGCTCGACGAGTCGGTTATCTCGGCTTGAATTTGGATTATGTGACCACTGGTCCCGCTAGTTGTCGTATCCACCAAAGTGCATGCGGTGCATCAGTAGCCAACCTCGACCGATTCTTCGATCAGGTCGTTGAGCACACGGGCTAGGAGCCAGCACCCCCAAACATCTCCCCAAAAAGCTCGTTTCGTTATGCGCCTGACCCCCTATGGAGGGTCCCTCGCAAGACAAAGCGGGAGGGGAGCGGGAAGTGGTGGAGCGAGCTAGTTCGAGGGTGCGATGACGCTTTCGCCAAAGGCGGCTAGCGCTGCGGTGGTGTCGCTCAAGAACATGTACGACGGGATGATCACCCGGTCAACACCTTTGTCTGCAAGTTCTTGAACTGCGCCAAGCGGGTCCTCGCCAAAGATTGAAGCGTCGCCATAGGTAATCTCGATGTTCGAGGGGTCACGATCGGCTGCGGCAGCGGCCTGATTGACCATGTCGACGAGCTCCACGATGTCGCCGTTGCCTGGGAAGAAACCGTCGCCGATTCGGCCGGCGCGTTCGGCCGCTATGCGGCTATGGCCGCCAATGTGAATGGGTACCCGACCATTGGTCGGTTTGGGGTTGACACTGGCATTGGCAAAATCGGCGAACTCGCCATGGAACTCGGCATTGTCGCTGTCCCACAATGCTCGCATGGCACCGATGTATTCCTCGGTGCGAGCACCACGACGGGCGAATGGAATTCCCAGAGCGTCGAACTCTTCTTCAAGCCAGCCCACACCAATCCCAAGTTCAACGCGCCCGCCCGAAATCTCATCCAGAGTTGCCACCGATTTAGCCAGTACCACTGGGTTTCGCTGAGGCAGGATCAGGATTCCGGTCGCCAAGCGAATGCGGGTGGTGGCGGCGGCTACGAATGACAGCCAGATGAGCGGGTCTGGTAGGGGAGTGTCGGTGGCCATCATCATTTTGCCGCTCGGGTCGTACGGGTACTTCGAGGCGTAGCCGTCGGGGTAGATGACATGCTCTACCGTCCACAGCGACTCAAAGCCTGCAGCCTCGGCACCCTGGGCCATCTCGGTCAGGCCTGGCTGGGTTGCAAAGCTCATGATGTTGGCAAAGCCAATTCCAAATTTCATTCTGGGATTCTCCGGTTTGTTGAGTTGAAGATTCATTCGGTATTTAGTGGACAGGGCTAGAAAACTGGAGCCCGGCAAACTCGCCGTTGCTGCGCCAGTTTTCAATGTAGGCAAAGTAGGCCACTGGCCCAGCTGGGTAGCCAGAGGCCCCGAGCCGCTCGCGGCGACCCATTGGTTTGCCCTCGTTGTTGTAGTAGCCCGGTGTGCAGTCCAAGTTGCCAAAGATGGATGTGCCCGTGCCGTCGAGCAGGTCAATCCATGCCTGTTCGGCCTGCTCGGTGACTTCTACAGTTTCTGCCCCACAGGCCACCGCATGCGCAATGGTCGCAGCCACGGTGGTGCCAGCCTCAACCAAGTTGTGGGTGATATTCGAGATCAGATTGGCACCCTGATTGGGGCCCACAATGAACAAGTTAGGAAACCCGTGCACGTTGATGCCATGCAGGGTGCTCATGCCGTCAGCCCAATGCTCCGATAGTGCTTCGCCGTTGCGGCCCGTGGTTTCGAATCCCGCGCGCCGAGCGTGCTCTGTCCCCACCTCAAAGCCTGAGGCAAAAATCAAACAGTCCAGTTCGTAATGCTCGCCCGCGACCCAAACCCCTGTTGCGTCGATGCGTTCCACGCCCAAGCCTGCAGTGTCGATCAGGTGTGCCCCCGGCTCGTTATAGGCCTGCAAATACTCATCGTGAAAGCACGGCCGTTTGCACAGTTGGCGGTACCAAGGCTTTAGATGCTCTGCGGTGGCGGGATCGTTCACGATGGCATCAACTCGAGCGCGGATTTCGTCCATCTTTTCGTCGTCGCTTTCATCAAAAGCGCGCTGCACTGTTTCGGGGGTGAACTCCACCCCTGGGACAGACATTTCGGCCACGACGCGGTCACGAATCCGCTTGGAAATGTCTGTCCAACCGTCTTTTACCAGATCAACATCGGTGAATCCGCCTGTTTGCAGAGTGGCAAAATTGATGGCCCACTCCTTCTGCCACCCCGCACCAAGGGCCGCAAACTCTTCGGGGTCGATGGCGTGGTTGTTGCGCACATCGATTGAGGATGGGGTTCGCTGAAACACGAAGAGTTCCTGCGCGCCTCGGGCAAGGTGTGGGATGCACTGCACCGAAGTCGCACCGGTGCCGATGATGCCAACGCGCTTGTCGGCCAGCTTGGTCAGCGTCGCCCCAGAGGGGTCACCGCCGGTGTACTCGTAATCCCATCGGCTGGTATGAAAGCAGTGGCCCTCGAAGCTGTCGATCCCCGGTACGCCGGGCAGCTTCGGGCGATGAAGTGGCCCCGTGCCCATAGTGACGAACTGTGCCCGAATTTTGTCTCCGCGGTCAGTCGAAATGATCCACCGGTCGATGGACTCATCCCAGTCCAGCGCAGTGACCTGGGTAGAGAACAGGGCGTTGTCGTACAGGTCGAAGGTGGTGGCAATTCGTTGAGCGTGGCCAAAAATCTCGGGTGCCATGGTGTATTTCTGGCTCGGCATATGCCCGGTCTCTTCGAGCAGAGGCAGATAGATCATGGCGGCCGTATCGCACATCGCGCCCGGGTAGCGGTTCCAGTACCAGGCGCCACCCACATCGCCGCCGCCGTCGATGAGGCGAACGTTCTCGATGCCGGCCTCCTTGAGCCGGGCTCCCGTTACTAAGCCTGCAAAGCCTGCGCCGATCACGGCCACTGTGACCTCGTCTTCAAGGGGTTCACGGGGAACAACCTCGGTGTACGGATCGTCCAAGAAATGCGCAAACTTGCCAGTTGGTTCGAGGTACTGAGCGTTGCCTTCGGGACGTAGCCGCTTGTCTCGTTCCTCTTGGTACTTGGCCCGCAAATCTGCGCGGTCGGTACTGGTCATCTCACCATCCCGCTTCAAGGAAATTCTGCAGTGCTGACATTGCTGTGGACTGTACTTCCTCATCGGATTTATTGGCCCACGCCCGTGCAGTGGGACCGCCGAGCAGAGCAAGGAGTACTGGCTCTCCGGTGAGCGGCGCCATGTTGAACCACTCAGTAAAAGGCTGCTCTACGGCGGAGGCTTCATCGGGTGAGATCTGAGTCCACATCAGCGTTTCGTTGCTCCAGAATTGCTCATCGAAGCGAAACCAGAACTTGTCGAGTACCCCCATGCCAATGGCGTTGATGGCTGCTTGTTTGGCACTCGGAAGCGGAGGGTCAAAAACAAGCGATGAGGCTTTGAGTGCCCCGAGCGGAACAGTCACTACAACACGGTCGGCTGCGGTCTCCGCAGTACCCGCGGAGGTGTGGTCGCTGTGTGTCAGGGTTACTCCCGATTCGCTCCAGCGAACACTGCTCACGTTGTGGTTGAGCTTCACCGTTAGGTCCTCGGCTGGGCTTGTCACTAATTGCCCGTAACCCCCAGTGACAATCAGGTCGTCTCCGTCGATGCCCTCGTCTTGACCCCACCATGCAGAGAGTTCTTCGGCGGAAGCCCCGTATTCGGTCGCGATCTCGCCGTTCAATACTGCTGCCAGAACGGCCGGACTCACTTCGGTTTCTTCGGCAGCTCCGCTCTGCTCGATCGCTTGGGCCAAGGAGAGGTCGCTGTCCTGCTCATTGGCCCAAGTTGTCGCCAATTCCACAGTCTCTTGAGCCGGTTCTACTGCTTGTTCAATGTTGTCTACGGGTTCGCCGTTTGTGCCGATTGCAGATTGCTCATAATCAAAAGGTGAAGTTGCTACACCAAGGTCAGCGAGCTCGGCTGCAAGGTCGCTAGCGCTGGTGTCATGCACCCAAGATGCACCTAGCTCAATGGGGATCGGCCACCCTTCTGGCTGAACCGTCTTGATCCTTCCGCCCACTCGGTCGCTGGCTTCAAGCAAGGTCACATCGTGGCCGGCCTTGGTCAGTGCTTGGGCTGCAGTTACGCCCGCGATGCCAGCGCCAATGACCAGGATCTTCTGGCTGCTAGTCGACCTGCTTGCCGCTAGCTCATCAACAATCTCCTGAGCTACCCGGACCCCAGAACTTTGGGCTC
>WLLG01000221.1 GCA_009700815.1 Actinomycetota bacterium | reverse complement strand
GTTCAACCTGGCGGTCATCGTTGACACGAAAGACCTCTGGCGCCTCTGATTCGCAGACTCCGTGGCCTTGGCAGAACTCCAGATTGATCTCGACCTGCAAGCCCACTGGCTCCGCCATCACACACCCGCCTCTTGCTGTGGCTCTCGAACCCGGCGGCGGTACTTGACCGAACAGGGCTGAGCCAACTGCACCACCATGCGGGCATGGTCGTTGCGGTAACTCTCGGGAGGCTGACTCAGCTCGAAGGTCCAGTCTTGCAACAACACCGAACAGATTGCTTTGAGCTGCATCATCGCAAAGTTCGCTCCGATGCAACGGTGCCGACCAGCGCCGAACGGAATCCAGCTCCACGGGTTTTCGATGTCGTCGCGACGAGGTTCCATATAGCGATATGGGTCATACACATCAGGGTCTGCAAAGGCTTCGGGTAGGCGATTCGACACGCTGAGCGACACCCCAACCAGCTTGCCGGCATCGATGTTTACTCCCTCAACTTCGAACTCTTCGAGAGCGAGTCGCAGCAGCAGAATCAACGGTGGATGCAGCCGCAACGACTCCTTGAGGCAGGACTCCAGCAGCGGAATCTCTCGCAGCGCCTGATAGCTCACCTCCGATCCGTCAGCGAATAGTTCATCAAGTTCGGCGTTTACGGAGTTCATCAAATCTGGGTGGCGAAGCAGTTCAATCAACGTCCAGGACGCAGTGCCCGCCGTGGTGTGATGCCCCGCAAAGATCAGCGAGATGAACATGCCGGTCACTTCGTGTGCGCTGAAACGAAGTGCGCCGTCAGCGTTGCGAACCGACAACATCACATCGAGCAGATCCATATCTTCTTTGTCTGGAGTAGGCGCCGCTAGACGCTTGTCCATGATCTCTTCGATGAGCACGACAAGTCCGGCACGCGACGCGTCACGGGCGCGGAAACTCTCGATATCCATATAGGGGTCGACAAACGCGAGCGCATCAGTCCCCTGCTCGAGGCCGTGAAACAACTCAGCGAAACGCACATCGAGTTCCTCACGGAACTTCTGGCCGATCAGACATGCCGTAGAGGTGTAAATGGTGAGCTCAGCAAAGAACTCGAGCAGGTTGATCTCACCCTCATCATCCCAGTTGGCCACCATGCGCTCAACCTCGCTGGCGATCTTCTCGGCGTGGCCCCGCATGAACTTGTCGCGCAGCGACTGGTTCTTCAGCATTTCTCCGCGTCGCTCGGCCGATGCGTCGAACACGACCCCCTCACCAAAGATGGGCTTCATAAAGGGGTAGGCCGCCGCCTGATCGAGTTCCTCCTCGGATGCACGAAAGAACACTGAGTTCGCCTCGGCGCCACTCAGCAAAACCACCTGCTTATCTGCCAAGCGGAACTCGCCGATGTCTCCACATTCATCACGTACACGCTGCATCAGCCCGATTGGATCGCTGCGCAACTCTTCAAGATGCCCTGTGTTGCCATCGTCACCCGAAACCTTTTTCGGAACCGAGCTTGTGTTCATCAATTACCCCCCTGAGTTGTTGAGACAGGCGCCTCAGGCTGCACTTCAAGCACTGCATATCGGGTGCCTTTCGGCACGCTCACCATGGCCAGAACAGCCGCAGCTAGGCCGTCCGGCAAGAGCGTGCCGTTGTGACGCATCAAACCCCAATGCGTCCACGACTCAATCAACTCATCGATCTTTGACGCGTCCCAGGTTGAGCCCTGCTCTGTAGAGGACGGTCCCGGACGCACGATGCCGACTCTCACGCCCGTACCCTCGGCCTCCATTGCCATGGCCATAGCAAAACCCTCGAGGCCCGACTTGGATGCCACATAGGCAGCCATATGGGTTCGAGGTGACAGCGCAACCTCTGAGGTAACAAATACAACATCCCCGCGTGATCGCTCAATCATCGGCGGAACCAAGTAATGAACCAGGGCCTGCGCGCCGAGCAGGTTGACCTGCAGCTGCCGAGCAAACTCATCGGGCCGAGCACCGACTGCCGTAATGGGCTGCACATCACCGGCGTTCGAAACCAGAATCTCGATGGGACCGAGCTTGGCGATGGCAACGTCGGCAAACGCAGCAATCGATTCGGTATCAGTCAAGTCCAGCGGCACGGCCAAAGCCTCGCCACCTTGTGCGCGAATCCCAGCAGCGATCTCTTCGCATCGATCGACGCGCCGAGCACCAAGTACTACGGGGTGACCAGCCGCGGCGAGTGCAACAGCTGTCGCCTGGCCGATTCCAGAGGAGGCTCCGGTTACTACTGCGGCTCGGCGTTCGGGGTGAGGGGCAAAACGAGGCATCAGTGCGCTCCAGTGGTTATCGGGGAAACAGGAAGTGGCTCGGGTCTTAGGCTGACAGTGCTGGGAAGTGACGCAAACCCACGAACGTTGACCGAGTGGACCCGCTTCGTTTCTGCTGGGTCAATCTCATAGCTCGAGACGGCAGAGACCAGTTCTTGAAGTGCAACTTGAGCCTCAAGCCGAGCCAATGACGCACCCAAACAAAAGTGTCGTCCAAAGCCGAAGCTAGCAATCTGAGGCAACGGCTCCGGTCGTTCAAGATCATAGGAGTCTGGATTGTTGAACACTCGTGGGTCACGATTCGCCGACCCAACTAACAAGACCACTCGATCACCGGCGGGGATCACTCCACCATGGATCTCAATATCGCAGGTCGTGATTCTTGCTAAGAGCTGCGTAGAGGTGTCGTAGCGCAACGTCTCTTCAACCCAGGTTGGGATCTTGGAGGGATCGGCAAACACCTTGCTGCGCTGCTCGGGGTTACGCCACGCCCAATACCAGGCGTTGCCCAACAGCTTGGTCGTGGTCTCGTTGCCAGCCACCACCATTAAGAATAAGAACCCGATGATCTCGTCGTCGTTCAGGCGGTCACCGTCGATCTCGGCTGCAAGCAAGGCCGAGGTCAGGTCCTCGGTTGGGCGTGCCCGTCGCTCGGCCAACATCTCGGTGTAATAGACCACCAAGTCCATTGCGGCAGCAATCCCCTCGGGAGGAACGTCCTGCACTCCTTCTTCGCGATGCACCAAGAGGTCCGACTTGATGCGCAACTCGTCGCGATCCTGCACGGGCACACCGATGAGTTCAGAGATCACATCCATGGGAAGGCGCCCTGCAAAATCTTTGATGAAGTCAAAGGGCTCACCGTCGTGCAGGTTCGCCAGATACCCGCGAGCGATTTCTCTGATTCGCGGTTCAAGCTGGGCTACGCGCCGGGGTGTGAATCCGCGTGACACCAACGCGCGCATGCGGCCATGCATGGGCTGGTCCATGGCGAGAAATGACATGGTCTTATAGGCATGTGGCCCAGATGCCATGGGATCAAGCGAAACTCCGTGAGAGGAAGACAGGCGAGTGACATCGCGAAACCCGTCGATCACATCAGCGTGTCGAGAGAGAGCCCAGAACCCCATCTCGGCATTGTGATACAGCGGGGCCTCTTCACGAAGACGCTCATAGATGGGGTACGGGTCCTCGTGGAACTCATAGGCATAGGGATCGAACTCAATGGTCATTTTGTTACTCCGGGAACCACTAGTTGAACTGCGCGGGCAAGATGGAGCGGCAACTCGGAATAGGTCAGATGGCCAACTCCGGCATGCATCAGGGCACCCGAGATGACAAACTCCAAAGTTCCCAAGACATCGGGATCGGCTTGGTCGCCAAGGGCACTAGCCAACCGCCGGCGCATCTCTGCGCCGATCCGGTCTCGTAACAAAGCCACCTCAGCGTCGGTGGCAAGCATGGCCGCAGTGCAGGCAGAGGCGAGCTCTGGTTCGTCGGCTACAAGCAGTGACAGGTCGCTCATGGTTGCGCTGACCCGGTTCACCGCACTGCGGCGGCGGTCCACGGGTGTTTCCGGCAAGGCCCACAAGCGCCGCCAGAAAACCTCGGTCACGAGATGCTCCCGCGATGTGAAATAGGTATACGCCGTGGCCGGCGCTACCCCAGCTCGCCGCGCCACGTTTCGCACGGTCAGGTGCTCGTAACCACCGAAGCGCAACTCCTCGACTGCTGCACCTATCAGGCTCTCAACAGTTCGACTCTGCTTGGCTGACAGGCCGCTACGCGTTCGCTCGGGTGAGTCAAGTGACTGTGCCGCGGCCGTTGACGCGCCAACTTGGGTGCGCTCTCTCAACGGGGTAATCGCAGAACTGGACATGTGTCCAGAAACTAGTCCAGCAAGATTGGCAGCGTCCACCAACTTTGCAGATTGCTGTCTGCTCGCGTGCACAGATGCCCACAACGTGTCGCCAGCAATGCGATTGTGGACAAGACTGACTCACCGTGACTGCTGACTCAGGTGCCGCCGCTGAAACCCAGACTGCCAAGGTTCAGCCCGTGGCGAGTTGGGCTTCGACTCAGAGCGCAGCGCTCAAGCAGTTCCAGCCGACTCACCCAGTAGCCACCGGGATCTTGATTGGATTTGCCGGCCTGCTGCTGACGCTCCTGCGGCGACCAACAGCTGTGACTACCCCGGGGCTGTATGCCGAAGATGGAGTTGTCTTCTTGCTGCAGAGCCTGAGTAGTGGCGCTGGCGCCATCACGGATCCGTATAACGGTTACATCCACTTACTGCCCAGACTCGTTGCAGGCAGTGCCACGCTGTTGCCGTTGGGTTGGACCCCTGTGCTATTCACTTTGTGCTCGGCGCTGGTAGCAGTCGGTTCATGTTCACTGTTGTTGTCCACACGTTTCGCTGGGCTGATCCCGGCTTATGCACAGCGAGTGCTGCTCTTTGGGTTGCTGTTACTAATTCC
>WLLG01000220.1 GCA_009700815.1 Actinomycetota bacterium | reverse complement strand
CGCCGCTGCCGCGAGAACTCTTCTAGTTCTGTTCGCTTGCCGTAGCCACCGTCGGTGATGGTCAGCAGACGCAGTGTCTCGGCCGGGTCCGCACCCTCGCTGTCCGCTACCTGGTCTGATAGCTCAGAGGCAGCCGCTATTGAATCTGCCCCAACAACTGCATCGTTGGCCTTCAGGCGCATGCCTCGCACACCGCTAGCTGTTCTTCCAGTGGGACGGATATCGCTTTCCAGGAAACGAATGCCTTGGCCGGATTCTGAAATCACCATGATCTCGTCCTCTGGTGAAGTCGGCATGACCCGGACAAGCTCATCACCCTCTCGCAGGTTGATCGCAATGAGTCCGGCCTGACGTGAACTGTCATAAGCGTTGAACATCGTCTTCTTCACAATTCCATTGCGAGTGACAAACATCAGGTAGCGGTGCGATTCGTAATCACGCGTATCGATGATGGTCTGGATCTTCTCACCCTGATCCAGTTGCAGAAGGTTGACGATAGCGAGGCCCTGAGCAGTGCGGTCACGCATGGGGATCCGGTGAGCCTTGAGGCGATAGACCTTGCCTTTATTCGAGAAGAACAACAAGAAGGCATGCGCCGAAGTGAAGATCAGATCGGTGATGTAATCCTCATCCTTGAGACGAGCACCTGCAACACCGCGGCCTCCTCTTGCCTGAGTTCGGAAGGTGTCTGCAGCGACAGTCTTGACATAGCCACGTGCTGTCATCACAACAACGACTTCCTCATCGTCGATGAGGTCCTCGATCTCTAGGTCACCGTCGTCGTGCTCAAGGGTTGTCTTACGTGGTGTTGCGAACTCGTCACGAATCTCAGTCATCTCGTCTTTGATGACCTGTCGCAGAACGCTGTCATTGGCAAGAATGTTTTGTAGAAACTCGATGGTCTCGCGAAGCGTGGCCATCTCTTCTTCTAGGCGTTCGCGGCCAAGTCTGGTGAGCGTAGACAGACGCATATCGACAATTTCCGTGGCCTGAATCTCGCTAAACTCAAAGCCCTCACCTTGTAAGGCAAGGATCGCCGCAGCACGATCTGCCGAAGCTCGAATCTTTGCGATGATCTCGTCAATCAGATCAAGCGCCTTCAGGAATCCTTCAACGATATGTGCACGACGTTGCGCTTTGTCCAAGCGGAACTGGGTGCGGCGAGTAATCACCTCGACTTGATGATCGATGTAATGCACGAGGGCTTCACGAAGGTTCAACGTTCGTGGAACGCCGTCTACGAGGGCCACAAAATTGGTTGCAAAAGTGGTTTGCAACGGTGTGTGCTTGTACAAGTTGTTGAGGAGCACGTTGGCGGGCGTATCTCGCTTCAGTTCAATGACCAGTCGGGTCACGCCTCGAGATCGTTCGTTGCGAATCTCCCGGACACCCTCAATCACCCGAGCATTGGCGAGCTCTGCAATCTTCTCTTCGATGGTTTCGACAGAGGTTTGATAGGGGATCTCGGTGACAACAATGCGGTCCCCTTTGGGTCCCTCTTCAATCTCTGCTTTCGCCCGCATTTTTATGGAACCACGGCCTGTACGGATGGCCGAGATCAGACCAGCGCGGCCCATAATCTGCGCGCCCGTAGGAAAGTCGGGGCCCTTCACAAACTCCATCAGGTCATCAGGAGTTGCCTCGGGATTATCAATCAAGTGCAGTGTTGCATCGATGACCTCACCGAGATTGTGAGGCGGAATATTCGTTGCCATTCCCACTGCAATGCCTTGGCTGCCATTCACCAACAAGTTCGGGAACCTGCCAGGCAAAACCTTTGGCTCCTCAGTCGAACCATCAAAGTTCGGTGAAAAGTTGACGGTGTCTTCGTCAATCCCAGCCAACATATGCATAGCGAGCGGAGTGAGCCGGCACTCGGTGTAGCGGTAGGCCGCTGGTGGGTCCGAGGGTGAACCGAAATTCCCGTGAGGATCAATCAGCGGGTGACGTAGCGAGAAGTCCTGACCCATACGAACTAGGGCGTCATAGACCGACTGGTCGCCGTGGGGGTGGTATTTACCAAGCACGTCACCGACGACCGTGGCACATTTGCGATGGTTCCTATCGGGGCGCAGGCCCGCTTCGTGCATGGCCCACAGAATGCGGCGGTGTACCGGTTTAAGCCCATCTCGAGCATCGGGAAGCGCCCGAGCCACAATGACCGACATGGCGTAGTCCAAGAAGGACTGCTCCATCTCTTGTTGAATCTCAATCGGTTCGATCCGACCAAATGTTGTTCCAGGCACTGCACCGTCTACGGGCGTGTCAGGGCTTTGTTGGCCAGATTCTTCCGGCGCATTGTCATCACTCATGCAGTCAAACTCCGGTGTTGTTGAGCTAGATATCTAAGAAACGCACGTCTGAGGCGTTGGTCTGAATGAAATGCTTCCTGCTCTCGACGTCGTCGCCCATAAGAATCGAAAAAACCTCATCTGCAATGACTGCTTGTTCCACAGAAATCTGCAGCAGGGTCCGCCGCGCTGGGTCCATGGTTGTTGCCCACAGTTCCTCTGCATCCATCTCGCCGAGGCCCTTGAGTCGCTGGAACTCGTTCTTGTGATTTGGATGCTCAGCGATGAATGCTGATTTTGCAGCATCGTCCTTGAGATAGATCTTGTTGCGCCCAACCTCGGTTGAAAACAATGGGGGCTGGGCAATGAAGATGTGTCCACCTTCAATGAGTGGCCGCATCTGCCGGAAGAAAAATGTGAGGAGCAACGTCCGGATATGGCTACCATCCACGTCCGCATCACACATCAGGACGATCTTGTGATAGCGGATCTTGTCAAGGTCGTATTCCTCGCCTACTCCTGCACCGATAGCCGAGATCAAGGCTTGCACCTCGGTGTTCTTGAGCATCTTGTCTAGGCGTGCACGCTCGACGTTGAGGATCTTGCCGCGAATCGGCAGAATTGCCATCGTTCCAGGGTTGCGAGCGTCCTTGGCTGAACCGCCAGCGGAGTTTCCTTCCACGATGTACAACTCGGACTCTCGAGGGTCTTTCGAGGCACAATCAGCCAACTTGCCTGGTAGCCCGGCGCCATCGAGCGCCGACTTTCTACGAGTTGCATCACGTGCATTTCGGGCAGCTTCACGGGCCCGGCCGGCTTGGACTGCTTTTTGCAACACCCTTTTCGCCTCGGATGGGTGCTCCTCTAACCATTCAGCCAGTTTTTCATTGGTCGCTCTCTCTACGAGTGACCGCATCGGAACGTTGCCCAATTTGGCTTTGGTTTGCCCCTCAAACTGCGGGTCAGTCAACTTGACCGAGATAATTGCGGTCAGTCCTTCGCGAATGTCCTCACCCTGCAGATTGATATCTTTTTCTTTCAGGAACTGGTGATCACGTGCGTATTTGTTGATGGTGTTCGTCAGGGACTTCTTGAATCCCTCCTCGTGCATTCCACCTTCGATAGTGCTAATTCCGTTGGCAAAAGAGTGCAGGCCATCAGAGTTGTACCCGGTGTTCCACTGAAAGGCCACCTCGAACTCCATAGAACTGTTCTCGGTCTCTTCGCTCTGCTTCAAGTACCCCACGTCACTGAACAGCGCTTCCTTTGCCGCGTTGACGTGGCGAACAAAGTCCTTGATACCACCCTCGTAGCAGTACACCATTTTCTCAGGGTTCTGCTCGGGCCGCTCATCAACAAAGCTGATCTCTAGACCGGCGTTCAAGAAGGCCATCATTTGGAAACGTTCCGTCAGCGTGGCAGCGCGGAAAACAATTCCCTCGACAAAGATTTTGGGGTCCGGCCAGAAACGGACGGTTGTTCCGGTCCGCGGCTCGCCGGATTCGGTCAGCTCAGAAGGCTTCAGTGGCTCGAGTCGCTCTGTCAGGATACCGCCGTCAACGAAGACCATACGATAAGTCATGCCGCCGCGATCAATCTCTACTTCTACTCGCCGGGAGAGAGCATTCACCACAGAGATTCCTACGCCATGCAACCCACCAGAGACTTTGTAACCACTACCGCCGAACTTGCCGCCGGCGTGCAACACGGTCAGGACGACCTCTGCTGCTTTTAGTTCAGGGTCCGAATTTGATTGTTCAACGGGAATGCCCCGGCCGTCGTCTCGCACTTCGCAACCACCGTCAGGTAGCAGCCGAACCTGAATCGACTTGGCATGACCTGCCATGGCTTCATCGACGGAGTTATCAACAACCTCGTAGACCATATGGTGGAGCCCAGCAGGCCCCGTGGACCCGATGTACATTCCAGGTCGTTTTCGAACGGCTTCGAGGCCTTCGAGTACCTGAATCGCGTCGGCACCGTAGTCATTGGATTCTGGGGACAAGCCTTGCCTCCGGGCAGCTAAGTAGCATACTGACACTGCTCATTTCACCAATTTTCCGGTTGTGGACAACCTGTGGAGTAACTGGTGAAACTTGTAAAGTGTCGGATGATTATCATATCACCTGCTGGGGCCAACATTGGACCGTTTAAGGGGTCGCGCGCCCCGGTTTTATTGCAGTCTGACGGAAGTCGACCTTGCAACAGGTTTAGCGCTGCACCTTGAGCTTCAAATCAGTGAAGTTCTCGCCACCTGAAAGTGCATTTGCTGCTCCTAGTAGCTCGGTTCGGCTCCACTTGAGATGATCCGCTATCGCCGGGTCGTCAACTGAAATAACCAACACCTGGTTACGGACTGACTCCAAAACACAGTGACTCGCCAGTTCAGCACCCAGGAGTCCAACCCAATTATCTTCAAGCGTGCCAAGGACATCTGAACAAGCCAGGCCAAGGCGGCGGTGGAGCGTTTCAATCGTCTCGGCTATG
>WLLG01000022.1 GCA_009700815.1 Actinomycetota bacterium | reverse complement strand
CATTCGCACGACGGTCGCTGCGCTGCCTGTCGGAAAGTTCAGGCGCACAACCTCTTGCAAGTACAACATCAATCCAAGCGAGGCAACCACACTTGCGAGCGCCGGGGCTCGACGTAGAGGCCGAAATACTAACCAGTAGGTTGCTGCACCCAGAACAGCCGAGAGCAACACAGCCATGAGCAACGCTGTAAACAAAGTAGGCGTCGCTAGCAGGTGAATTCTTGAGGGAACGAAGATCACAGGCAGAATCAAATCGCCGTTATCGCGGAACTGGAAATAGGCGAAAGCTACGTACATCCCCATCGCCCCGAATGCGAAGTTGATCACTCCTGTTGCACGGTTCGTGAGAACCAACCCGAGTGCAAGCGCGGCAACTACTGCACCTCCACCAAGTCCGGCCAGGATGAATCCCGAGTACTCGCCAATCACGTTGGTGGCTCAGCCCATTCCATAGATCTTGCCGACATCAACCCAGTCGCCGATCTGGTTCAGCTGCCGGTCAGTCATCAGACCCAGCATCTGTTGTGGCGCACACACGGCCGGCAGTCCCTTGAACTGTTTGCCGTTGCAGGTATAGGAGTGCCCCATGAAGCTTGAGGCATCGACTTTGCCACGCAGCGCACTTGTCACCGTCTCCGCCGTGATCCCATCTGCGCCAAGTTCACTCAAGACCACATAGAGGTTCATAAAGGCCCGAAACGAAACCGTTGCTGCACCAATCGCATCCAAGCCATTGCCGTATTCGGCAATGACAGCGTTATACAAGTTGGTGTCCGGGTCGGGATTGGTACGACTTATCGGACCTTCGACATTGAAGATTGCACCCTCGGAATCTTCAGTTGGCACCCCATCAATAATCTTTGGCGCAGCACAGGCACCGGTATAAAAAGCCTGGGCCTTCAAACCCACGGTGGCAAGCCCCTCAAAGGCAGCCGTGCACCCTGTGTCAGCTGTGAGCAACATGATGGCATCCGGGTTTCCCGCTGCCGCAGCTTGGATTGCAGAGCCCAAGTCGGTCTCCAGAATTGGATACGGCACCATCTGCACGTTTTCAACCCCCAGCTTCTCGAGGGTCTGTTTGCCGTAGTTGGCACCATCGGCCACCGAGCCGAAGTCCCCGTACAAAATCGCCACCGATTTTGCATTCAACTCAGTCGCGGCATAGTCGGCAAAGGCAACCATCGCCCCCCAGGAGCCGCCGCTGAACTGAAACGAGTTCGAAGCAGTCATCGACTGAGTGCTCACTGGAATTCCGCCGATAAAGGGGATTTCATTCTCTGCTAACAGGTCGATTCCGTTGCCGAATACGTCGATACCACCCAGAACTGCAGGCACACCTTCAGCTACAAATTGCTGTGCGCAACTTGTAGACCCCTCGGCCGAGAACTTGGTATTACACACTTCAAGTTCGAGCGGTCGGCCATCGACCCCGCCGAGTTGATTGTTCACAAAGTCAATGGCCGCCTGGACGCCCTGGCTTAATTCTGGAAATGACCCAACCGGCGTGTTCTCTTGGTTGATCATTCCCAATACCAACGGCTTGCCGGTGGCTTTGGTGACCTGAGTTGGCACCTGAGCAGAAATCGAAGAAGCTTCAGCACAATCGATGAGGTCTGGAGTGCTGCACAGGTCGGTCAATACTGCTGTGGTTTCTGACTTCTCGCCACCGTTGCTGACGCTGCTGCGATCCTCGCTACATCCAGCAAGGGGCACCAGGCATGTGCAGGCTAGAACCACGACTGCAACCCGGAAAAGACTGCTCGAACCTGGCATTGTCCCCCTTTTTTAGCCCCAAATAAACACCGTTTACTGAGAAAGGAAAGTTAGCCCGAATGCATTAGTCGTACAACCATCTTGAGAGAGTTCTTTGACCCTTAGGCCAGTTCTTGAACTGAATCCTTCTCCCCATCAGGGCGCTGCTCATCATCAGTAGTCTCGGCTTCTTCCTCGCCCTCAACCTCAGCGGCATCACCAGCTGACTCGACGAGTTCAGTCTTCGAAGATGCACTGTTGGCCAGCAACTGAGCCAAGGCAAGTGGAATTAGCGTGAGTACTGCTATGAGCAACACCACCTTGCCAGTAGGGCGACTCCAAGTCACCAGAACAGCAATTGCTATCACCAAGATGACTGCCCGAACTGCCGAGAGATGGGCTGCGACCCAGTTGGGAACGGGGCCAAGATCAACATTGTTTCCAATGCCTTCTCCGCCTCGTCCAAGCACTCGGTCCCAGAGGCTCCGAATCCACACGGCAACACCCGAGGGTCCAGCGATCCAAGCCGCAATCACCATCACGGCACCGAGCGCAAACAGGACTCTGAAGGCCTGCAGGACAAATCGCGTAAGTGTGTCGAAGACCGATGTTGCAGCTGCAGTATTTACGCCCTTCGGCAGGTTTGCAATGTAGCCAGAGCGAGCAAACGAGAGTGCCAACAGCGTGATCGTCATGGAGACCACGACCCCTATACCAACGCGAAGCACTCCCTTGCGTCGCTTCGGTGCGGCAAAGATTGCTCCGATGAAGCATCCCAAGGCCAAGAGCACCATGACCCAAGTGAGCGTGTTGAGCCACTTAATCAAGCTCTGCAGCGAGGCCAGTTGCGGTGAGTCAATCAGGGTGAACTTGATATCGATTTTGTCAGCTGGGATTTTCGAGGAGAGATCCAGACCGAACTTTTTGTCGATTCCAGCAAGAATTTCCTCGACGATCGGCTTGAGAGAGAGCACGACCTTGCCGTTTTCGGCGTCAAGCACTTTGCCTTTCTTGCCGGTGAGCAGAGCTACAAGTGCGTCGTGTCCATCCTTGTTGGCAGTAACCCAAATGGTATCGAACTGCTTGGAATTGAGTGCCTTCGAGGTGACGGTCCCGATCAGGCTGTCTGCCCCAGAGGCAATAGGCGCTGCCAAAATCTTGAGATTCTCGGGGAGCTTTTCCTCGACCACGGCTTTCACGTCAAGCTGATCCTCAATGGCGGTACTAATCCGACTGGTTAGGGCATCAATAACTGCTGGGTCGTTCGACAGCGGCGCAACAGTTTCCAAGTAGCGGTCAGTATTAAGTACCTGATTCCGGGTCCAGACCGTTAGCGCAGCTAGCGGCAACAAGATTGCCCCCAGAACCACGAGTGAGACGGACAGAACTGCACGACTGCGAAGCGACTTCTTTTCAGATGACGCCGCACTCGCCACCTCTATCTGATTGTGCAGACGAGCGTTTTCTGCTCGCAACCGGTCGACCTCTTGTTCTGCAGTCTCAGCACTCGGGGTGCCCTCAGCCTCGACTGGAACTGAAGCTTTGCTGGCTATGTCCTCTGTATTGGTTGAAGCCTCAGAGCTTGCAGTCTTGTCGTCTTCGGTCACGGATGACTCTCCCTAATCGTTTGCAGTTCAACCTCGTTCAGCCGAGATTCGCCTCTGTAGTCAAGCCCAGATTCAACCCTCCGCGCGGCGTTTTAGCGAATCGCCTTTACGCAACCTCGGTCATAGCTGCAGCAAACTGAGCGTTGTACAGCCTTGCGTAAGCACCTTGTGCGAGGAGTAATTGCTCATGACTCCCCTGTTCAACGATTCGGCCGGCTTCCATAACCAATATGGTGTTGGCCTCGCGAATCGTAGAGAGCCGATGTGCAATCACAAAGCTCGTACGATTCGACCGGAGAGCGGCCATTGCACTCTGAATCAAAACCTCTGTGCGCGTGTCAACCGAACTTGTTGCCTCATCGAGAATCAGGATGGCCGGATCGGCAAGGAATGCGCGAGCGATCGTCATCAGTTGCTTCTCACCAGCGCTAATACGGCCGCCCTCGTCGTCGACCACAGTGTCGTACCCATCGGGCAGAGACCGCACAAAGCGGTCAACATATGTAGCGCGCGCTGCCTCAACGACCTGCTCCTCAGAAGCCTCGAGATTGCCGTAGGCGATGTTTTCACGAATGGTCCCGCCGAACATCCAGGTGTCCTGCAGCACCATGCCGATGTTGGAGCGCAACTCGGAGCGCCGCATCTGCGAGATATCGCGACCATCAAGTCGGATCACACCTTCGTTCAACTCATAGAACCGCATAATCAGGTTGACCAAAGTGGTCTTGCCTGCACCAGTCGGACCAACAATTGCAATCGTCTGCCCAGGCTCGGCCACAAGTGACAGGTTCTGAATCAGAGGGCTCTCGGCCCGATACGAGAAGCTGACATTGTCGAATTCAACGCGTCCAGCGGGGCCAGATACCCCTGCATGCGCCCCCCCTAACTCCTCCGCCTCTGACTGCGCCTCTGGCTGCGCGTCTGCCGGCGCCGGCGCCGGCAGTTCACGCTCAGTCTGAACAGCCTCGGGCTCTTGTTCGGGGGCATCTAGCAACTGGAATACTCGCTCGGCAGAAGCAACTCCAGATTGAAATACATTGGCCATTGAAGCCAACTGCGTGAGCGGTTGGGTGAACTGCCGCGAATACTGAATAAACGCCTGGATCCCGCCGATTGTCATTGCGCCAGAGGTGACTTGTAGGCCGCCAACTACTGCGATCACAACGTAATTGAGGTTGCCAAAAAACATCATCGCTGGCTGGATAGTTCCCGAGATGAATTGAGCACCGAAGCTTGCCTTGAACAGTTGCTCGTTCTTCTCACTGAAGGACTCTTCAACGTCTTGAGTGCGGCCAAAAACTTTGACGAGCGCGTGGCCAGTGAAGGCTTCTTCTACTTGAGCATTCAGCGAGCCTGTATGGGTCCATTGCGCAACGAATCGGGACTTTGATTTTCCGGCAATGAGTTTGACCGTATAGAGCGAAACAGGAACGGTAATCAGTGCCACCATCGCTAGGAGTGGTGAAATCGTGAACATCATGATCATCACGCCAAAAATGGTAAGCACCGAGGTCAGCATCTGACTCAGCGTCTGCTGCAGGCTCTGTGCCACATTGTCGATGTCGTTCGTGACGCGGCTGAGCAAATCACCTCGCGGCTGACTATCTACATAACCCAAAGGCAGGCGGTGGAGCTTGCCTTCGACTTCACTGCGCATTCGTTGCATCGTGCGCTGAACTACTCCGGCCAAGACGTAGGCCTGCCCATAGGCCATCAGAGCCGAGGCGATGTAGAGCATCAGAACAAAAGCAAGCAGACGGTGCAGTTTGGGATAATCAATCCCCTCAGGTCCCATCACCCCGTCAACAATGATGTTGGTTGCGCCACCGAGAAGCTTTGGCCCAATCACAGAGAGCGTCACGCTGCCAACTGCGAGCAGCAGCACCAGCATCATGCCGCTTCGCTGAGGCTTCAGCTGTGAAAGCAGCCGACTTGTGGAGCTTTTGAAATCCTTTGGCTTCTCTGCAGGCATGCCTGCACTCGCCCAGCGGTTACTAACCGAACGATTATCAGGGACTGGTGGGCGGATGGATTCGAGCGCATCCTCTGTGGGCACCTCTTGCTCAACTTCCTTGATGACCCTGTCAGCAAGTTCAGAGCCGCCAAGTTCTGAGCGGTCCTCGGTCATGCTGCATCCTCCTCGGTCATCTGCGAGGCAAGAATCTGAACATAGGTAGGGCAGTCCGACAGGAGCTGCTCGTGCGTGCCGAGACCCACCTGACGGCCGTCATCTAGGACCAGAATTTGATCGGCCGCCGCAATCGAAGACACCCGCTGCGCAACCACGATCATGACGGCATCGCGGGTGACGGGGACGAGTGCAGTTCGGAGTTTGGCATCGGTTGCTAGGTCTAATGCCGAGAAGGAATCATCGAAGAGGAACACACGCGGCTTTCGGATTAACGCTCGAGCGATCGCTAACCGTTGGCGCTGCCCGCCTGAGACGTTTGTGCCACCTTGGGTAATCGCTGAATCCAAGCCGTCTGGCATCTGCTCAACAAAGGAGCGGGCCTGGGCCGTCTCGAGAGCCAGCCACAGATCTGCATCTGTTGCCTCCGGGTCGGCATGTCGCAGGTTGCTCGCAACGGTTCCAGAAAAGAGATACGGCCTCTGCGGCACAAGTCCGACCTGAGACCAGAGCAACTCAGGTTCTAGATCTGCAACATCAACTCCACCCACCCGGACGGAACCCTCGGTGGCATCAAATAATCTTGGGATCAGATTAATGAGCGTGGTTTTGCCCGAACCAGTACTGCCAATAATGGCCATGGTGCTCCCCGCCGCAGCGGAGAAAGAAATATCGGTCAGAACCGGCAATTCCGCCCCTGGGTAAGAGAATCCCACGTTGCTGAATTCCAAGGCGGCATGCGAGGGCAGGCTCCTGATCGGCGTAACCGGTGCAACAACAGTGGAATCAGTCATGAGCACCTCTTGGATTCGATCGGCGCAGACGGCCGCCCTCGGTGCCATGACTGCAACAAATGTGGCCATCATGACCGACATCAGGATCTGCACCAGGTAACTCAAAAATGCAATCAGCGCGCCAATCTGCATCTGATTAGCGCCGATGCGATCTGCTCCCAACCAGATGGCTGCCACGCTCGAGATATTCAGGACTAACAACACTGAAGGAAACATGAACGCCATAAGTCGACCAGCTCGAAGCGATGTGACCGTAAGGTCTTGGTTTGCCTGACCGAAACGCTCGGCCTCATATGGTTCACGCACAAAGGCTCGAACCACGCGCATGCCCGTGATTTGCTCACGCAGCACTTGGTTCACTCGATCAATGCGCACCTGCATGACTGCGAACTGCGGCACGAGTCGCACCACCACGAGGCCCACGCTGATAACCAATGCTGGGATACTCACCAACAACAACAGTGACAGCGGACCATCTTCTCGCACCGCCATAATCGTTCCGCCAACGATGGTGATTGGTGCCGTCACGAGCAGGGTGCATGACATCAGCACCAGCATCTGCACCTGCTGCACATCGTTGGTAATACGAGTAATCAACGAGGGCGCGCCAAATCCTGCGACCTCTTGAGTAGAGAATCCCATGACCTGATGAAACAGCCCTTTTCGAACGTCACGCCCAAACCCCATCGCTGCCGAGGAGGCGTAGTAAATCGCACCGATTGCAAAGGCCACCTGAACACAGGTCAGCAACAACATGAGTCCGCCAACCTTCAAGATGTACTGGGTGTCTCCGGTCAGAATGCCGTTATCGATAATTTTGGCATTCAAGGCCGGAAGCAACAGAGCCGCTGCTGTTTGCACGGACTGCAGGATCACCACTGCCAACAAGGGGCGTTCGTATCGAACAAGAAATGTTCGGAGGAGAGAAATCAGCATGCAGCGGGAGTATCTTCTTGCTGGTACTGCTCAAGCAACTCAGTCTCCTGATTATTTTTGGGGAACTTGAAGTACACGAGGATAAACCCCAAAACTATTGCGATGCTGCCAGCTAGATAGGCCCAGTCTTGACCTTGGATAAACGAGGTTTTTGCAGCAGAAGTAATCTGTGAGGCGTACTGGGGATATTGCGCCGCCACCGACTCTGCACTCGCAAAGGACTTTTCCAATTCCGACTGAACTTGGTCGCTAATCTGCTGCTGGCTCGATGCTTCTGCGGCTGTGATGTCGGCGGCAAACGCAGATGCATATCCGATCGTGAGCAATGCCCCGAGGATTGACTGCATGATTGCGCCACCTAGGTCGCGCTGCAGATCTGCCGTACCCGATGCCATGCCAGCGCGATCTACAGGCACTGAACCCGTCAGCGAATGAGACGCAGGGGTTCCTGCGAGTCCTACCCCAACACCCACAAGTGCGTATGCCAATCCGACTTCCCAGAAGGCGCTGCCCTCATTCCAGAGCAACAGCATGGTTAAGAAGCTCAGCAAACAGAACGCGTACCCCAGAAGAAGGGTAAAGCGTGACCCGTGACGATCGATGAGTTTCGCTGATCGTGGTGCAACGATGACCATCGCAATTGCTGCAGGCAAGATGGATGCGCCAGAGGCCAGAGTTGAGTATCCAAGCACGTTCTGCAAGAACTGCTGTCCGATAAACATTGCCCCCATCAGGGAACCGAACACCACAATTCCGGCCACCGCAGCAACCCAAAAAATTTGGCGTCCAGCTATGCGGAGATCGAACAGCGGCACCTTGGCACGTCGCTGACGGATCACGAATCCGACTGCAGCGGCGACAGCCAAGATTGCGAGTCCCGCAGCTAGAGCAGCAGCGTTCGGTACGGCAGCAAAGTTGATTGCCAGGACTAAGGCACCCACCATGACAATGGAGAGCATGCCGCCCAGGTTGTCAACCGGATCAGAGTCTTCATTCACGTGGGCCGGAACAAACTTGAAGGCCAGCCCCAGCGCTACAACTGCAAGGGGCAGAGTCACCAAGAAGACTGAACCCCAGTAGAAATATTGCAACAAGAACCCGGCGATCAGCGGCCCTAGTGCGGAGAGCGCTCCACCCACCCCAGACCACAAAGCAATTGACTTGGTCCGCGCTGGGCCGGACCACAGCGCTGTGATCAGTGCGAGCGTGGTCGGAAAGGCCATGCCCGCCGAAAGTCCACCTACTAACCGGGCGAGGAACAACACTTGAATTGTTGGCGCAAGGGCTGCGAGCAAACAAGCCGGAATCGACAGCCCGATCCCCAACATGAGCATCAGTTTTCGGCCGTAACGATCCCCCAGTGCACCGAGGTAGATCACCGAGGCCGCAAGGCCGAGCGAATATCCGATTGCCACCAGATTGAGCTGCGTCTGAGAGGCGTTAAAGGCCTTGCCGATATCGGGCAGAGCCACATTTGCTACGGCAAGGTTTAAGTTGGCGACAGCTGCCACCAAAATCAGCGAAACAAGGACCCATTTGGCTGCTTCGGGAGCAGTTGAAGCCTCGGCATCGGTGCCGCCTGGGGGTGTGGTCATCGCGCTATCCATCTCCGTGCTCAATTCTCTGCGGTGCCAAGGTCCGATCCGAGAGCAGGAGTCTAACGAAGTCGTCTGGGGGCATGGGCCGTGCAAGAAGGTATCCCTGCACGTAGTCAACTCGTAAGTCCATCACGATCTCGAGTTCGGCCTGCGTCTCAACACCTTCTGCCACGCTCCGGCACCCCAGCGCGTGGGTCATCTCGAGTGCCGTTCGCAGAATGATGTAGTCCGCCGAATCACGTTGTTCAGTGAGGAACGACCGGTCGATCTTGAGCGTATTGAGTGGTAGGTCTCGCACTTCATTAAATGAGGCGTACCCCGAGCCAAAATCATCAACAGCTAACCAGAGGCCCTTTTCACGAAATTGACTCAAGGCCTCGGCCGCGCGCTCGCGAATCACAGGAAGGACAAGTTCGGGCACCTCAACTAAAAAGGCCACAGGGTCAACCTGATGCCGCTCAAGTAGAGAAAAGATCCATTCGGCAAGATCCGGTCGAGCAAGCGATGTATCCGACAAGTTCACACCAATGACTGGCAGACCACGTGGGCATCTGCCGACTAGCGAGCCGAGGAGTTCTATGACGGGTTCAACCACAGCAGCATCGACAGCGTTCGACAGCCCAGCGCTGACCGCAACCTCGATCCACTTGGCGGCAGGGACCAAGCTGCCATCGTCATCCCTCAGTCGAGCCAAGGCCTCAGCGCCGCTGATCTGGCCCGTGTAGGGGTCAACCACTGGTTGCAGTGCGTACTCGATTCGGCCAGCACTTAGCGCAGCGCGCAACACGCCTTCTAGTCGCTTCTGTTCAATGCGAACTGCCCGCAGACTCCTATCGCAGTGCAGAATCCGGTCGCGACCTGTGCCCTTTGCCAGCCTCAGCACTGCGCCAGCCTCGTCGAGGAGTTCTTCTACTGTCTGCCCGACCTCTGGATCGAACTCCGAAACACCCACGCTGGCAGTGACTAGAACATGCAAGGTTGCGAGCGCCGTGCGCTGAACCGAAGCCCTGAATCCAGCAGCCAACCGATCGAACTCAGCTCGGTTATTGCACTGAACTGCCAGAGCAAACTCGTCCCCACCGATTCTTCCTAAGTGAATGCTGGTAGTTCCACCAGCGCTCAGGGATGCTTCAGTGTTGGTGCCGAGTAGAGCAAGGTCGGCACTGAGCTGGGCAAGGAAGCGGTCCGCTTCACCATGACCATGGCGTTCATTGATGGACTTGAACCGATCGATATCGCAAAAGAGCACCCCGAACAATGAACTCCCGCTCGACTGCGCCGCCGGCTGCTCGCCCGACTGCTGAACGGTGGCTTTCAGCATGGACTCTGCTGCTTGAATGAAGGTCGATCGTTTGAGCAACCCCGTCAAGTCATCGCGAGTGGAACGCCGGTACAGCTCCTGTTGCATCTGATGGAGTTCGGTTACCTCCCGGAGCAACATGATGATCCCGGGCGTCCCATCCTCTCGATACTGCACGCGACGGCCATCAAAAGAGATCACTCTGGATACGCCATCTCGGCCAACGATCGTGGCCACCTGAGAGGAGACTCCAGCATCCTCGAGGTAGCGAAGCGCAGGATGCAACTGCACAGCTGTTTCAGGACCCGAGGCTGCCGTCGAATCACCGTCAGGCTCCGCAAGGACGCGCACGCTCAGGTCTTGAATCCGTCCAAAGAGTTCCTCTCCTGCATAGCCATGCAACAGCGATGCCGCCGCATTGGATTCGTGAATCTCCCCAAAGGGATCACATCGCAGAATTCCAATACCCACGTCATCTGCAACTTGGCGAACGCCTAATCCAAGTTGCCTTCGAGCTACTAACAAATAGTGAGTTCCCCCAGGGCCTGGCACTCGACGACCCACCACTTCGACGACTACGGAGTAGCCGCCTGCATGCATAAGTCGAAGCTCGGGGCGATAGGTCTCTTGGCCATCCGCAAAGCGCTTCATGTTTGCCATGACACGCTCCTGATCCTCGCTGTGAATCAGGTCTAGGGCCGACCGGCCAAGTAGCTCCTGTGCGCTGAGGCCAAAGAACGCCTCAGCATCTCCCCCTACAGCCTCAATGAGAAGCTCCGGATCTAAACAAACCACCAAGTCCGGAGCGTTGACCAGAACCTCCGAAGCCGCAAGGTCGGAACCTTCACGCACCGCCCATGTTCCTTGGCGCTGAGGAGGCTTCACCAGCTACGCGCCTCTGACATAGAGCAATGCTGCCCTCGCCAAGAAGTTCCCATATCAACAAACTACCCTGTCGCTGAGGCGCGCAACGGCGTCATAACGGCATAGCTTGTACGTAACGAAGGTCGACCAAGCAGAGAAGGCACAGCAATGTCCAACCTATGGGGTCAGTTCAGCCAATTGTCGCCGATCGACGAGCAGCGATTACCAGTCATTGTGAGCGGCGAGGGTTGCTACGTCTTTGACCAGTCCGGCAAGCGCTATCTCGACGGGCTATCTGGCCTGTTCACAGTTCAGGTGGGACACGGGCGCAAGGAACTAGCAGAGGCTGCCGCCAAGCAGGCAGAGAAACTCGCCTACTTTCCGATTTGGTCTTACGGAACAGAACCAGCCCTTGAACTGGCCGCAGAATTAGCAGCCTTATCATCAGGCGACTTGAACCGAGTCTTCTTTACCACCGGGGGCAGCGAGGCTGTCGAGTCGGCATGGAAGCTTGCACGGCAGTACTTCGCCCAGATCGGTCAGCCATCCCGCACCAAAATTATCTCTCGCTATCTCTCGTATCACGGGTCGACCATGGGCGCCCTCTCGATTACCGGTCTCCCCGCAATCAAGACCGTGTTTGAGCCCCTAGTTCCAGGCGCTGTCAAAGTCCGCAACACGAACAGCTTCCGCGACCCGGATGCATCCGATGTCGAGGCATTTGCCCTGCGATGCGCTGATGACATCGCGACGAGAATTGAGATGGAAGGCCCATCCACTGTTGCGGCAGTGATCTTGGAGCCCGTGCAAAACACTGGCGGAGCGCTCGTTCCACCCCCGGGGTACTTCGCACGAGTCAGGGAAATCTGTGACCACTACGGAGTTTTGCTGATCTCGGATGAAGTGATCTGCGCATTTGGTCGACTGGGGCACTGGTTTGGCTCGCAGCGCTACGAGTATCAGCCCGACATCATCACCTTTGCCAAGGGCGTGACCTCGGGCTACTCCCCGCTTGGAGGGATGATGATTAGTGAGGCCCTAGCCGAGCCTTTCCTTGGCGAAGATGACATGTTCCTGCACGGTGTTACCTTCGCCGGCCACCCTGTATCTTCTGCCGTGGCACTTGCCAACATTGAACTCATGAAGCGCGAGAACTTGCTGCAGAATGTGCTGGATAACGAGGCGGGCCTGACTGCGCACTTGCGTCGCCTCGAGGATCTTCCAATCGTGGGTGATGTTCGCGGTGAGGGCTACTTACAAGTAGTCGAACTGGTGCGAGATCCAGTTACCCTCGAGACGTTCTCCCCAGAGGAATGCAAGTGGCTCCTAAAGGGTCTGATCTCGAATCGCCTGTTTGAAGAAGGCCTGATGTGTAGAACCGATGACCGTGCCGAACCTCTCATCGTCTTGTCACCACCACTGATTGCCGGCGAGCGCGAATTCGCGCTCATCGAGTCCGTGCTCCGCACAGTGCTCACCGAAGCTTGGGATGCCCTGCAGTCAAGGCCTGCCTAAGGCTCCTCTAGCCCGACTCAGACAACAGATGTGCTACGAGTCGTCCTGGGGTTGTTCAGCATCGAGCGTCTGGTCATGGGGCGGGTCGTACTGGTGGATCAACTTTTTGAGTTGAGCCTCGATCCCGTCAAGGCGGCCATGCAGGCGAGCGAGATCACTCGTAGGCAGAATTGTTCCCACAGCTTCTGCTTCGGGCTCAAGGATCTCAGTGCGTGATCCCTTGGTGCGATCGTCCACTTGCTGACTGAAACTCCACGAAACCTGCGCAGTGATAACAGCAAGAGTCAGAATGCCAATACACATAACGCATGCTGCTGCGATCTGACCCGCAGCAGTTACGGGGTACAGGTCCCCGTAGCCGACGGTGGTGACCGTCACGATTGCCCACCAAGCAGCGTCACCAAGACTGGTGATATTCGCTCCAGCGGAGTCTCGCTCGTAGAAGTAGACGATGAGCGCGCCATTGACGAGGAGCACAAAGTCCGCGGCAAGAAACTTGGCTAAGTGCCCACGCCGAAAGAGCGAGGTGACAAGTCGAATACTGAACAGGACTCGTATCGGGGGAAAGCCGATTGCAAGCAATCCAATGGGGTGCGCCCAGACATACGTCCAAGGCTGCGGGGCCAAACGAGCCCGACGGAACATATCCACTGCAAACACGAATGAGACTGCCAACTTGGTCAGCAACGCAACCATAAATGCCGTCGTGTCAGACCCGAAGCTGCTAAATGGAATCAAGACAATCCACAAGGTGAGCAACGCAACAAAATCAAGGTTTGATTCCGAGCGAAGTATGTAGGCCTCGAGTTCGGGCGAGGTGTTTTGCGCTATCGGGAGGTGCGGTTTTCTCACCCGTCTATGTTCCTTCGCCAGCGGACTGCTGAGGTGGACCCTGCGCCTGCCCGTTCATTCCGTGAATCATCAGCTCCCGAATCACCAACTCCCTGAATCACCAACTCCCTGAATCAGCAACTCCCTGAATCAGCAACTCAGAGATAGCTGTGTCGCTGTAGCCACCGAAGAGCGACCCAACCCCAAATCGGCGGCAAGTAGAACGTGACGAGCCGAAACAGCAGGGCTGTGGCCGAGGCGGTGGTGGTATCGATGCCAGCAGCAATCAAGCCAGTCATGAGGGCCGCTTCCATAACGCCGATTCCTCCAGGAACGGGCATCAGGCCGCCGAACAGCGCGGCCGAAACGTAAATCACCAGGAGTGTCGCCAAGTTGAGGCTTCCGCCAAAGGCCCGGAGACAAATTCCGAGTGTGAGCGCAAACAGAATTTGGTTTCCAAGGTTGCCACCAAAAATCTGTAGCAAGTTCGACAGGGAACGCAGGGAGCGAAACGTCTGCTTGGCCTCGCTCAGCATTGGCCGTACTCGGTTCAAAAATCGGTTTCGGGTTGCCGGAAGCGCCGCAGCGACCAAGGCCAGAAGGAAGATGACTGCTCCAGCCACAATGAGGAGCAGAGTTAAGTCATCGGAGCCACCTGCAGTTGGGTCCTTCCATGTCAGGTCTACTCGCCCGAGCCCAAAAACCAAGGTGAGTAGGAGCAACGAGATTTGTACCAGAAATCCACTGAAACCATCAATAGCAGCGATGGACACTGCAGAGGCCGCCGGGATGCCCTGTCGTTGAAAGAACCGGATGTCGAGCGCAAGGCGGCCCGCAGTTGACGGCACCGCTAGTGCCATAAATCCAATCGATAACTGCAAGAGCGCAACCGGACCGTAGGCAATAGGTCGCGGGCAAGCACCTCGCGTGGCCACGGCCTGAGTAAAAAACGGGGTCTGACCAACAACGAGTGCTGCTAGGGCGACCGTGACGGAAGCAGACCCCAGCGCCGCTACAAGGTCGGGAATACTGACCGCACCCAGCGTCACGATGAGCGCTCCAGCCACAAGCAGCAACAGGACCAGCATGACAAGTGATTGCAAAGAAACTCTTCTGAGTTGAGCAATCTCGGGAACTTCAACCCCTTCAACTGCGGCTAGGGCCGAGCGCACGGCCTCGATTCCAAGGCCAGAGGATTTAAGGTCCTCTCGCAATGACTTGCCTAACGCTGGTGGCTGCAGATATGCCAGCAGATCTTGCACATCTTGGGAATCGAGTTGCTCTGCCGCAATGACCGTTGCGCGTTCAATGCCGACAAGAATCGCTGTGACCACCATGGTCTGAGCTAGGTCTGTCAGTTGCTGATCACGCGAGGCAGTGCTCGTGACGGTGGACAAGTCAGTCAGTACGAATTCTTGGTCAACCACGGCAAAGCTGTCGAGATCGAGAGCACCGTGGACTAGATCGATCTGATGCAGTGAGCGCACAATCTGCCAGATCTTTTCAATCGCAACGTTTGGCCCCGGCTCGAGTGGGCTGCCTCGCTGCGCAACCGCCAGAAGCGCGTCACCTGAGTCCGTCATTCCTGCCACAAGCACCTGCGGCACAGCAATGCCACGACTGGCCGCCAGCATGGTGACAAATCCCTCATGCTCAACTTGCTGCTCGCGAGTCATAGCCGGACGGGTAGCACCGCGATACCAGATTGCCCGCCACAGGCGGCTGAGCAGTTGTGT
>WLLG01000219.1 GCA_009700815.1 Actinomycetota bacterium | reverse complement strand
GCTCCGAGGCCTCCACCGAACATGTCAGAAAGCCCACCACCACGGCCACTATGGATGAGCACTAAGAAGATCAGGCCAATTCCAAGGCCGAACTGAAGTATCCACAAGATGACGGTGATGATTTCCACCTTGCCATGCTAACCCAAGGCGCACCCCGAGTTGAATCCTGTGCGCAAATTTGGTCGGTAGCAGGCCAGCCTGAGCATGCTGCGGCGGCCGGAGCCGGCTTTAGTGGTTGCGGTACTGCACAATCGCAGCAAACTCGTCGGCTTCTAAGCTGGCACCGCCAACGAGTGCACCGTCAATATCGGGCTGCGCCATGAGCTCAGCAATGTTGCCAGGCTTGACCGAGCCACCGTACTGAATCCGAACTGACTCGGCTTGCTCTGCGCCACACGCTTCGGCCACTACGCCTCGGATGAAGGCGCACATATTCTGTGCATCCTCAGAGGTTGCCGTGCGGCCCGTGCCAATCGCCCAGATGGGCTCATAGGCAATTACCATCGATGCGACATGAGCCTTGGTGACCCCTGCCAAGCCAGCAAGAATCTGCCCCTCCACCTTGGCCTCAGCCCGGCCGGCCTCACGCTCCTCGAGCGTTTCGCCACAGCACAGGATTGGAGTCATCTCGTTCCCCAGGACAGCCTTGACCTTCTTGTTCACGTCATCGTCAGTCTCGCCAAAGATCTCTCGGCGCTCTGAGTGCCCGACGATCACATGCGTCACGTTCAGCTTGGCAAGCATTGGAGCCGAAACTTCGCCGGTGAACGCACCTTTGGGCTCGAAGTAGCAGTTCTGGGCCCCGATGAGAATTTTCATCTTGTCTGACTCGATCACCGTTTGAATCGAGCGAATGTCTGTGAAGGGTGGGTGTACCGACACATCCACATTCTCGTGGTCGTCGACATCTAGGCGGTAGTGCAGCTTTTGCACACACTGAATCGCCTCGAAGTGGTTGTGGTTCATCTTCCAGTTGCCACTGATAATGGGTTTGCGTGGGGTTGCCATGTCGCTACCTCTTCGGTTGGTGATGCTGGGTATTGGTCAGCCTGCGTTTGAGGCTAGGCGAAGTGCAGCGAGGCCCGGCAAGTCACCCTGCTCAATGAGTTCAAGTGACGCTCCCCCACCTGTAGAGATGTGCGAGACCTGATCGGCTAGGCCGAACTGTGCAACTGCTGCTGCTGAGTCGCCACCGCCGATCACCGAAAAAGCTGAGCTCTCGGCCACTGAGATTGCAACGGAGCGTGTGCCCGCTTCAAAGCGAGGGTCTTCGAACACGCCCATTGGCCCATTCCACAGCACGGTTCGGGCTTCGGCGATGATGTCGCCAAATTCGGCTGCAGCACCGGGGCCGATATCTAGCCCCATCCAGCCTTCGGGTAGGGCGCGGCCAAAGTTGCGAACTTCGCCACCCGCAGAGGGGTCGCCGATTTTTCCGCCGGGGCCAAGTCCAACAACATCGCTTGGCAGGTGCAGACGGTCTCCGTGTTGCTCAAGCAGCTGAGCGCAGGTCTCAATCTGATCGGGCTCGCACAGTGAGTTGCCGATGGAGTTACCCATCGCCGCGAAGAAGGTGAAGCACATGCCTCCACCGATGATGATGGAATCGGCGATCTCTAGCAGAGCGGTGAGCACACCGAGTTTGTCAGAAACTTTTGATCCGCCGGTGATGGCAACAAATGGGTGAGAGGGATTCTCACGCAGACCAAGCAAGATGTCGACCTCTTTGGCCAACAAGCGCCCGGCGGCCGAAGGAAGCTTGGTTGGCGGGCCGACGATTGATGCGTGCGAGCGATGCGATGCCCCGAACGCGTCGTTCACATAGAGGTCGTGGCCAGCAATGAGCGAGTCCACAAACGCAGGGGCGTTCGAAGTCTCGCCAGGATTGAACCGCAGGTTCTCGAGCAGTTCCACGCCTGGAGCGAGCTCAGACAGACGTTGGCGAACGGGCTCTACTGAATACTGCGGGTCGGGTTCGCCCTTTGGTCGACCCAGGTGTGTGCACGCAGTCACCTTTGCGCCGTGCTCAACGAGCCAGTTTATGGTCGGGAGTGCGGCTGTGATCCGAAGGTCATCGGTGATGACACCGTCCTTGAGCGGAACGTTGAAATCGGCCCGCAACAGCACGGACTTGCCCGAGACATCGCCTAAGTCTTCAAGTTCGGGAACCCCAAATTTCACAACATCTCCTCAGCAATTCGGTGTAGTCAGCTTTTGTTATGCGAGGAACCCTCCATAGGGGGTCCCTCGCATAACAAAGCAGGTTTTTGGGGCCCAGGCTTTTTGTGGCCCGGGCATCAAGGATCAGTGGTTGGCTGCGCCTACGATTTTTGCCAAGTCGACCAGGCGATTCGAATAGCCCGTCTCGTTGTCATACCAAGAGAACACCTTCACCATGCTGCCAATGGCCATCGTCAGGCCAGAGTCGAAGATGCTGGAGTAGGTCGAGCCGACGATGTCTGAGCTCACCAGTGGCTCCTCGGAGTACTCAAGAATTCCCTTGAGGCGACCCTCCGATGCGGCAGCGGCGAACACGGCGTTGATCTCTTCGACAGTCACGTCACGGCCAAGGATGCCAACGAAGTCGGTGATTGAACCCGTTGGGATTGGCACACGAAGCGAGGTTCCGTCGAGCTTGCCCTTCATGGATTCCAGCACCAATCCAGTAGCGCGTGCCGCTCCGGTTGAGGTCGGGATGATGTTGATTGCCGCAGCACGAGCACGCCGCAAATCGGAGTGAGGTCCGTCCACAAGGACCTGGTCGCCGGTGTAGGCATGCGTGGTGGTCATCAGACCCTTTTGCACTCCGAAGGCGTCATCAAGGACTTTGATCATCGGGACGAAACAGTTCGTAGTGCAGGATGCGTTCGAGACGATGAAGTCCTTAGACGGATCGAAGGTGTCATCGTTGACGCCCACAACAAAGGTTGCGTCTGCACCATTGGCCGGAGCCGAAACAATGACTCGAGGTGCACCTGCTTGAAGGTGCGCTGCAGCCTTGTCACGGTCGGTGAAGAAGCCGGTGGACTCGATGACCACGTCGACTCCAAGGTCGCCCCACGGAATCTCTGCCGGGTCACGGTGCGAGACGACCTTCAGCAGGTCGCCGTCAACGTCAATGCCGTCATCGGTCACGCTGATCTTGCCTGGGAACGTTCCCGCAACTGAGTCGCGCTTGAGCAGGTGAGCAAGCGTGGGCAACGAGCCCAGGTCGTTCACTGCAACAAAATCAATATCGGCTCCCTGTGCAGTTGCTGCACGAAAGAAGTTTCGCCCGATACGGCCAAAGCCATTGATGCCAACACGAATCGTCATAGCCATCCCTTGTGTACGTAGGTGGAAAAGTCTGAACATCTTCGCACAGCGGCCAACCCTTCACGACCAGCGGCCGACCAAGCGAGCAATCGGCCTTTACAAAGCAGTTGGTAACACGACCCCGGTGCTGGCGTGGGCGAGCAACTCTGCTAGCGCCGCACCGAGCAAGGCGGGGTCATGCGCCGTAGCTGACTGCGCCGCAAGCAGGCCTGGGACTGCTCGAGTTGAAACGAGTTCCCCAAGTTCCTCCGAGACGGCATCGGCGCTCGCTAGACCAGCAGAGTCAGAGTCGTAGAGCACCACGTCTGGCGTCAGTCCATGCCGTTGCAGAGCACGAACATGATCAGCCACGGAGTAACCCACTGTCTCTGGCACCTGTGGGTTGAGGTTGCAGACGTACACGAACTGCCCCGTGGCGGCCGCAAGCGCATCGGCAATTCCACTCACCGCAGTGGCCGCGAGCACGCTTGTATATAACGAGCCGGGGCCTAACAAGATCTGATCCGCCTCAAGGATTGCTTGGACGGCCTCGGGGCAGGCCGTTGCATCATGTGGCGACAAACTCACAGACGAGACGTCACTCTGTGAGCCAACTGCTTGCTCACCATGCACCACGTCACCCGAGCGAATCGCTGCACGCAAGGTGACAGCCTGACGGGTTGCTGGCAATACACGGCCCACAGCACCGAGCAGTTCCCCCACTTGATCCAAAGCCGCAACCAAGTCACCCTCGGTATCTTCAAGGGCAACGATCAGCAGATTGCCAAACGCGTGCCCATCAAGTTCCCCCGCCGCAAAGCGGTACTCCATAGCGCGAGCGAGCACTGATGATTCATCGGCGAGTGCAACCAAACAGGTGCGCAAGTCACCTGGGGCTGGGCGGTCAACAGCAGCGCGCAGACGGCCAGTAGAACCACCATCGTCGGCCACGGTGACCACTGCGGTGATTCCAGCTGCATAGGTCCGCGTGGCGCGCAGCGTTGCGGCAAGTCCGTGACCGCCCCCAATCGCGACAACCTTGGGCCCAGACTCCGGGGAACGGCCATGCAGCAGGTTGACCGGGTTCCAACTCATTTGGCCACGTCACGATGACGAACTTGTGGAGTCATTCCTTGCTCTCGCAGCCAAGCAGCAGTTCGCTCGGCGATAGCAACTGAACGATGACGACCGCCGGTGCATCCGAATGCAACAGTCAGCACCGAACGTCCCTCGTTGACAAAGGCTGGCAGTAGAAAGTCCAGCAGCGAAGTCATGCGGTCCATGAACTGCTCCGTGAGTTCAAAGGAACCCACATAGTCCTGGATCTCGGGATTCAATCCTGTCAGTGGGCGCAACTCTTCGACCCAGTGCGGGTTTGGAAGAAAGCGGCAGTCCAGAACCAGGTCAACATCTGGCGGCACGCCGTGCTTATAACCAAAGGACATAATCGTGACTTGCGTGGTGTCTCGATCTCCGGCTTCACCAAAAATC
>WLLG01000218.1 GCA_009700815.1 Actinomycetota bacterium | reverse complement strand
CCGTGCGCTTTCATTTGCAGCCCGCAGAAACGGCATACATGAATTGAACTTCAACCGAGATACTGACGCTGACTCGCAGCTAGAGGATCCAGCTGCTGCAGGTTCGCAGGAACAGACAGGCACAGATACAGGCACAGTCACTGGCACAGACATTGATACTGATACTGATACCGATACCGACGTTGGGGCGGTGCCATGACAGACACCAAATCAACAACTGACCGGATCACTTTGACTGATCTGACTGAGTCGTCTCGCGGCGTATTCAATCCGGGTCACTGGTTGCAAGTCATGCGCGCTCCTGCCGCATCACTCAAACAGCTTGTTGGCACGGGGCCAGTCTTTCCGCTGTTAATTCTTTTTGGGTTGAATGCCGCTGATGAACTCGACCGCACGGCATTTGGAATCCTGTTGCCGAATGTTCGGGACGCGTTCGGCATGTCGAACACAGGAATCCTCTCGCTGGTAGGACTAACTGCTCTGGGTGCGCTGCTGATGCAGATGCCGATAGCGATCGCTGCCGATCGCGGGAATCGTGTGGTCATTGCGCTGGTTGGCGCCGTGGTCTGGGCCGTGTTCTCGGTCATGACGGGTGCGTCTACAGCAATTTGGATGCTCATCGTTGCTCGCACTGGATCGGGGATAGGGCGGGCGGTAGTCGACCCCACGCACAATGCCTTGCTCTCGGATTATTACCCCGTGGATCGCAGACCCGGTGTCTTCTCGTTCCACCGCGCCGCCAATGTTTTGGGGCAGTTCATCGGCCCGATCCTGGCCGGTGTCCTAGCCGCTGCATTCACCTGGCGAACACCCTTTTATGTGTTTGCGATTCCCACCCTGATTCTGGTGGTGCTGGGAACAAGGATGAAGGAGCCCATTCGGGGTGCTCAGGAGCGGCGAGCCTCGGGCGCTTCGGAAGAGGTCATTCAGACTGAGGAGGCCGCTCCGAGTTTTGCCGAGGCCTGGCGCCTGCTGTGGAAGATCGATGTGCTGCGACGAATCTGGTACGCCGTGCCATTTCTGTCCGTCGCGATTATCGGGTTCGTCTCGCTGGCGAGCTTGATGTACGAAGAGGTCTACAACGTGGACACCTTGCACCGCGGCTACCTTGCCGCCTGCGTTGAACCCTTCCAGTTTCTGGGGTTGGCCGTTGGGGCAAAGTTGGGCACCCGGCTGTTCCTGCGTGACCCAGCGCTCATCTTTAAGTTTCTGCGCGGGGTTGCCTTTACCTCTGCAGTCCTCGTGGCCTGTTTCGCTCTGGCACCCACGCTCTGGTTGTCGATTCTGGCCAATATTTTGTTGACCTCTGTCCTGGCGATTTTGATTCCGGGTCTGTTCTCCACCCTGTCGCTGGCTATCCCTGCTCGGGCGCGATCGGTTGGGTTCTCGGTTGCGTCTTGGTGGGCAATTCCCGGCCTGCTGATCCTTCCGCTGATCGGTTGGGTCAGCGACAATGTCGGGTTCCGAATCGGCATGCTGGTCCTGTCGCCAATCTTGTTAATTGGTGGGTTGATGATCGCCTCGGGTGCTCAGGTTGTGCGCCGCGATATCAATGATGTGTGGTCTGCTTCGGCGGCACGCTCCAAAGCCATGTTGGATAGGGCTGAGGGCCGCTCCAAGTTGCTGATCGTGCATGACTTGAACGTCTCATATGCGCAGTTGCAGGTCTTGTTCGACATCAACATTGAAGTCGATGAGGGTGAGATCGTTGCCCTGCTCGGCACGAATGGTGCCGGCAAGTCCACCTTGTTGCGAGCAATCTCTGGTGTGACCGAAGCCAACTTCGGGGCTGTGATCTTTGATGGCCGGGACATCACCCACGCCCCGCCAAACGAGATCGCCGAGTTTGGAATAGCTCAGGTTCCCGGAGGGGCAGGCATATTTGGCTCGATGAGCGTCAGGGAAAACCTGCGTGCCGCGGGTTGGATGATTCGCAAGGATCGCCACAAGCACCAAGAGCGAGTGGCGGAGGTACTCGACACCTTCCCGATTCTGGCCGAACGGATCGATGAGCCCGCTGCAGATCTGTCGGGCGGACAACAGCAGATGTTGGCCCTCGGCATGGCACTGTTGTCTCAACCAAGGCTGCTGCTCATTGATGAGCTCAGCCTGGGCCTTGCGCCAGCCGTGGTGTCGCAGCTCTGTACTCTGGTGCGTCGCATTGCTGCCGCTGGGACGACCGTGATTCTGGTCGAGCAGTCGCTCAACGTTGCACTGAGTATGGCAAGCACGGCCTACTTCATGGAGCGAGGCAGAATCCGCTTTTCTGGACCGGCGCATGAACTCGCAAACCGTCCAGACTTGTTGAGGGCCGTGTTCCTAGCGCAGAAGGATTCACCCCCGGCCCTCTCGATTGAGCCAACCTCGATTGAGCCAGCCTCGATTGAGCCCGCCTCGATTGAGCCAGAATTGAACGGGGGAGCGGCCCAAGTTGTGCCTGCAGCGACAACTTCCCCGGCTTTGCAACTTCTCGGAGTTACTCGCCGCTTTGGGGGAAATGCAGCGGTAGAAGATGTGTCGCTGAGCGTTGCACCCGGCGAGATAGTTGGCTTGATTGGCCAAAACGGTGCAGGCAAGACCACCTTGTTTGATCTGATCTGTGGGTATCAGCCACTGAACGCTGGGCGAATCCTGATCGATGGCGTTGACGTTGCATCCTCGCCACCATTCCGACGGGCACAAGGTGGCCTTGGGCGTACCTTCCAGGGTGGGCGACTCTTTCCCGGACTCACCGTGAGCGAGTCAGTTGCAGTCGCGCTGGAGCGTTCACTTGATGTCCGTGATCCGCTCAACGCAGCGTTGTCGCTTCCTGCCTCGGTAGAGAGTGAGCATCGAACTGATCGACGAGTTGCAGCGTTGTTGGAACTGTTTGGATTATCGGCCTATGCCCAGAGCTTTACGAGAGAACTCTCCACGGGTACTCGCCGGATTGTTGAGTTTGCATGCGCAGTGGCGCACCAGCCCTCGGTCCTATTGCTCGATGAGCCAGCCGCAGGGGTAGCCCAGCGAGAGGTTGAGCAACTTGGTTTCTTGCTCCTAAGAATTCGAGCGGAATTAGGCTGCGCGTTGGTCGTGATTGAGCATGACATGCCGTTACTGAGTTCAATCTCTGACCGATTGATTGCACTCGAGCTTGGATCCTGTATCGCGGAGGGAGCTCCCGATCAGGTCTTGGCGAACGAGCGAGTGATTTCTTCGTACTTGGGTGATGACCGTGCTGCGGTCGCCCGATCTGGCACAGCAGGGGATGCACCATGAAAGAAATGAACGACACAGATGATCGTCACTCCAAGTCGGCCCTGGCTAAGTACGGGCCACTCGGGGCTATCTGCTTTGTGCTGGCTGCGATCATCGTGGGGCTTGTGGTCACTTCGCCCAACAATGGATCAGAGACCACTGCCACAACAGTGAACTCCTCTCCGACTGTTGGGGAACTTCCAGAGGGTGTGCTGCCTTGGAAGGTTGCAGAGGCGCAGGGTAAGACCGAAGAGATCAACTGGGGTGCCCGCTGCGACACAACCAAAGGCGTCCTTGCTCTGCCGGTTGTTCCACCGCCATCCTGCTACGCCCCGTATGACGGCCCAAGCGGGGGAGTGAGCGCTACTGGAGTCACTGCGGACAGCATCAAGGTGGTGGTCTATCTGGCTCAAGAGAACGACCCGGTGCTTAGCTTTATTTATAGCCAGATCGGAAATACAGACACCCCTGATGGAACCTTCAAGACCTACGAGGGTTTCAATGAAATTCTTGCCACCTACTTTGAGACCTATGACCGCAAGGTCGAACTAGTCCGCTATAGCGCAACTGGTGCGGCGAGTGATCCGGTTGCAGCAACAAGTGATGCAGAGACCATTGCCAGAGATATTCAGCCGTTCGCAGTACTCGGTGGCCCGATTCTGACGGAGGCCTTTGCCGACACGCTCGCTGCGAACAAGGTGATGTGCATTGCATGCAGTCCTGGCCAAACCAACGACTGGTATGTGGAACGCGCTCCGTACGTTTGGGACGTTCAAAAGAACGTCAATCAGGGTTCGATCATGACCGCCGAGTATGTAGGCAAGCATCTCGCCGCTGGCACTGCAGAGTTCGGAGGTCCCGCAGTAAAGGATCAAAAGCGCAAGCTCGGCCTGATTTACCTCTCGAATTCTGAGTCCTCCGAGATCATTCGAAAAGAACTCGAGGCCACTCTAAAGGAGACCTACGGAGTGGAGTTTGCAGAGGTTGCATCCTTCAAATCTCCGGTTGGTATGGCGGGGGAGGCGCGGGAAATCTTGGCCCGCATGAAGGCGAGTGGCGTGACCACCGTCTTGTACAGCGGCGATCCGCTCGCTCCGCAGACGCTGACTCAGGTTGCAACTGAACAGGATTATTTCCCCGAATGGGTCATCTCTGGTTCTGCCCTCGTCGATACCACGATCTTTGCTCGCACCTATGACCAAGCTCAGTGGGCACATGCCTTTGGGCCATCAAACCTGTTTGCTCGAGTTTCGGCAGAAGTAGCCGGCGCGGCTTATTTGTACAAATGGTTCTACGGGGTGCCTGCCCCTGCAAGAACCTCGACTCCGCTCATCTTGCCTAACTTGCAGTTCCTGTACGCCGTGCTGCAAGGCGTCGGCACGGACCTCTCGCCGCAGAGTTTTGAAAAGACGGTCTTTGCAGCCGAGATCATTCCGGGCACGGTTCTGAGCCCGCAGCTTTCATGGGGGAGTCGTGGCATCTGGCCCAGCGTGGATTATGCCGGCGTGGATGATCAGACCGAGGTCTGGTGGGATGCAACTGCAGAGGG
>WLLG01000217.1 GCA_009700815.1 Actinomycetota bacterium | reverse complement strand
GTGCCTGCCCGAGGCGCTCAGAGCCGATCTTTTGTTCGGCACTCACGCAGCGACCCAACCATTCAAAGGTGTCATGCAGGCCGGTGAACGTGCCCGACTCCTCTAGGTCCCAGTCGCGCAACAGATACTCAAGACCATAAATGGTGACGTTGAAGTAATGCGAGGGCACCGCGTGCAGTGGCTGCATGAAAGCAATTTCGATGTAGAGAACACCATCAGGCTTGAGCACCCTACGGATCTCGTCGATAGCCTGCTGTGGATCTGGCACGTGCTCGAGCACCGCTTGGCTCAGAACCGCATCGAGTGTTCCGGTGCGGAACGGTAGACGAAGACCGTCAGCGTAAATATCGGGCAACTCAAAGTGTAGATACTCCAAGTTGTAGACCCGAGAGTCGCCAAAGCGGCGATCGCCGCCGCCGCAGTCGACAGCTACTGCGTCAGGCCCAAGCGCATCCATCAACTCTGCAAACGGTGGTGGAAAGCCGTTCCCCCTGTTGACTGCTTCAAGCGAGGGAAGCGGCGCGTCAGAAGGTAAACGCAGTTCGTCGAACCGGCTCACAACAACTTGGTCACCGGGGTTATGCGGGTTTGGTTCTCCTGTTGCCCGGACCCGCAACTCATGCGCACCATCACGCAGGCCAACGAGGTCGACGAGTACCAACTCGGTCTCAACTCGGAACAACGTCTCTGTCCGGACAAGCTCGTTATCCACATAGAGCTCTGCGATTCCGCACCAGTCATGCGCATAAAAAGAGATTGAAACTCCTACCCCAGAGAACTTAACTACGAGTTCGTGAGGGCCTTCGCCTTCTGTACTCACGCCCTCCCAACCGTGGCGCCAAGTACCAATTTCAGAAACTCGCTGATCGTCGGCTGCAATTGGACAACGCACGTGGCCACCGGGGGTGCGAGCCACTCTTGAGCGTTCTAGGTCAACTGGACGAAAACTGATGTCATAACTCTCGATAATCCCGACAGTTCCGTGAGCACCGCAGCGAAGGTCGGCGTCAACCACCATGCCTTCATGCCGACTGGCTTCATGCACGCTGAGCGGTCCGCCGCAGGTTGGACATGCTAGAACCCGAATCAGGCGGTCTTGTCTCGAGGCAAGGTCTGCCGCTGTGGTCATTTTTTCTCTCCAGAGATTTTAGTATTTGCTGTCTGAGCTGCCTTAGGTTTTGGAGCCTGAATAGCCGGCCAGGCCAAGAGTTCCATCTCGTAAGTGCCACCGTTACGGCGACCAGATGCCACCACTTCGACCTTCGCAAACCCTGCCTCTAGAAGCATCTCGGTCAGGGACTCAGGGGTGTACATCGCAAGGTGATCATCACCGGAGTAGTCCTGCAGACCAAAGATTGCCACTGCAAGTTGATCCATGCTCAGGTTCTCAGTCGCAGCCGAATTCACCAATGCCGAAAGGTCGGGGCAGACCACTCGTAGCTGGCCGGAGGAAGCAAGGAGTTTCTTCCAATAAGGCAGGATGACTGTGCGGAATTCATGGAACCGGAAGTGTTCAACAAGGTGCTGGGAGCAGAGTTCCTCAAGGGATCCGGCTTCAAACGGAAGCTTTCGAACGTCAGCCACCACGTCGATCTCGGGCAGGGCCCTCGCATCAGTGTTGACATAGCCCTTCAGCGGTTTCTCACCTGCACCAAGATTTACTCGGAGCACTCCCCCGTCTCGCTCTCGGAGCGCTTCTAGGCCGCCCTCCGTCAGGATCTTTGGTTCGGGAAGGCCTTCTAAGGGCGGGCCTGCCGGAAGTCGCTCACGGAGATCCATCGCCATGGCCTCTTGTTTGCGAGAAAGCACGTCGAGCCAGGTCGTGAGATTGTCAAAGCCTGAATGCTGCTGTTTCGTCAACTCATCGACGCGTGAGCTCACCATTTCAAACCCGGAGTGCTGTTGTTGTACTAACTCATCGATACGAGCAGCTACGAGTCGTTGAACAGCCATCTGATCAACGAATTGAGCCTGTTTCCCTAGCTGAGCCGAGTCTGTGTCGGCGTTTTCCGTCTGGGCTCGTTCTGAGTCGGCCTGCGCAATCAACAGCAGTTGCGCCTCTATCCGATCCAGCCGTTGAGCGAGTTCGTGCTCGCGCGAGGCTTGACTTGATACTTCGGTAGCCACCCGGCGCAGCGAACCTGCTGCTCGTCGAGCGCGTCGTGCTGGATGCGATGAGTCAGATCCAGATCGCTGATCAGAGGGCGATGAGGCAGAAGTTGGTGCTAGCTCATCGAGCCAGTCAATGGGAATCTCCTTGGCAGCAGCTTCATCACTCAGCGCCAGTTGCCGCAGGAGGTCCTCACGGGTCCGGCCCTCTGCGAGCTGAGCGAGCAATTCGTCAAGGTCGGGGCCGACTCCTCGGCGAAGGATCGCATGGAAGGATTGCTCAAGGAACGCTTGGTTCTCTGAGGCTGCAAGAGCAGCAACCACCTGCTGGCGTACTGCCCGGCTCCAAAGTGGAACGAGCTCAGCCTCCCAACCCGCACCGATCAAGGTGCCTCCGACTCCGGGTGCACCCAAGCCGCGAAGAATCGTGAGTGGTGACCCGCCGCGAGCAAGATGTGCCATCTGCACCTCGAGTTCCCAGTCGAATGGGTCACGGCCGTAACTCAGCAGGTACACCTGGTGAATGAAGTAAGCGTCGCCGCACAACAAGAGTCGAACCACTCCGCCGATCAAGTCAGCCGGGGAGCGGTCTGGGGCGAGAAGGGTGGCCGCTGCTGCGAGGGCATCCGCCTCGTTGAGCGCACCGGCTGCGACGAGCACATCGGCTAGGTCTTTGGGCGCAATACCCGAGGCGGAGGGAGTCCACGAGTCAGCAAGCAGTCCGTAGAGTTCGTCAGTTCTCGCTACGGCATGATCTAGCTGCCAGGTCTGCTCGAACAACTCGCGGCCACGGCGACCCATCTGTTCGCGCTTGTCTGCATCGCCGATCAGCTCAGACAAGGCCACAGACAGCGCTGCTGAGTCATCGATCGGCACCAGAATCCCGTTGTCCTCGACGAGGTCTGACATTCCACCCTCGTCGCAGGCCACGACTGGCTTAGAAAAACTCATGGCCTCGAGAAGCACCAACCCAAATGACTCGTATCGAGAGGGTGCACAGAAGATGTCGCAACCTGCGTACGCTGACCGAACCTCATCATCAGTTAACTCGCCATCGAACTCAACGCGACTCAGCACCGACGGGCGATCGGCATACTGAAGAAGGAATGCCTCCCGGTAGGTTGCGTCCATTTCCGTGCTCGGAGTGTCACGACCGACGATCCGGACCCGTAACTCTGGCCAGAGATCAAGCAACTCAGGAAGAATCTCGAGCAGCAGGTCGATACCTTTCCGACGCTCGAGCCTCCCTACGAACAGAAGCTCAACGGTGCCTTCTTCAGCACGGCTAGCCGCTACAACGCCAAGGCTCGGATCGTCTAGCCCGAAGTGCGCTAGGTGAACTGTGCCCTCGGTTCGCGTCAGCGCCGAACGCTCGGTAGCAGTGCTATTGGCATGAACGAACGGTGCCCGCCGCAGCGTCTCAACCTCGAGTTTGGCCAGCGCTCGAATGTGTTCTTTCTCCTGCCATGAGGGGAGGATCTCAAGTACCTTTTCGATGGTCGTCACCAACGTGGTCACTGTCGGGAACCGTTGGTCAAGCGATGGCAGCAAACCCTCGCAATTCCAGATCGGTGCCGACACCAGATCAACGGGTCGACGCCGGTGTAACCGGTCAACCTCGTGATAGAGCGCAGCGCAGTGCTCAAGATTGAACCGCAGCGGAGAGTTTTCTAGCTCCGGGATGTAGCGATCTTGGATTGGCACTCGGTGGACCCAAACGCCGCGTTCTACGTCTATTCGGTGCGCCGTGTCAGTGCGAGTAACAACATGAACTTCGTGGCCTTCGGCAGCCAAACCGCGTGCAGTGTCAGAGGTAAACCTGCCCACTCCTCCAACATCTGGCGGATACTCTCCCGATACGAAACAGTATCGCCGGCTGTGCTCGCCTGCGACTGTCGGAAATGGCCGAAACTCGCCTTCTGGTTCGCCGACCTCCACCGACTTGCGACTAGCCGCAAGGCCCAAGGTCACTCCCTCAGAGATGCCGCGATGAACCTGCTCAATGTAGGAGTCGATCTGTTCGGGCTGCCCGATTCGCTTCAGTTCACGCCGGCCACCTGCAATGACACCCTTGGCCCAGGTGTCGAGTTCAAGTAGAACTTCTCCCTGCGAGCGTTCAGCACAACCATGCGAAAGTGCGAAGTAGTAGCGGTTCTTGACGATTGGAAATGGGTGGGTCCAAGTCGTTCGGTTGGCCCGAAGGTGGCTGGGCAAGTAGTGGTGATGAACTGCTGCTCCGTCAAGGACCGCTAGGCGATGCCCGCGGTCGATCAGTTGCATGCAGACCTCAACCTCATCTAGGTAGTACTCAATGGTCTCATCGAAGCCGCCGATTTCGACCAGAGCTTCACGGCGAAAGCTGCAGTTCGTGCCCTGCAGGTACATGAAAGGATCAGCGCCCGGGTACATGTACTCGTCGAATGGGCCGACTAGGTCAAAGCGCGGATCCCCAATACGGGAGCATGCCGAGTATCGGTACTGCAATTCAACGCCGGTGTGGTCCCAGACCAAGCCACCGGCACCGGCGACACGCTCATCTTCAAAACCCGCTCGCAGTCCACTCACCCAGTCGGGCTCTGGCACTGCATCGTCGTCGATGAAGGCGACTACATCGCCCGCCGCTGCGCGAATACCTAAGTTGCGAGACTTACCAAGGTGCACCTCGTCGAAGTTGATCACCCTGACCCGATCAGACCAGCCTTCAAG
>WLLG01000216.1 GCA_009700815.1 Actinomycetota bacterium | reverse complement strand
GGTGCTGACCCGTCGGCCTTGGTAGCAGCGGCTGGATGTACAAAGGCTGAAGGAGTCGATCAAGCTGTGCCTAGCCTGAATCCGGGGTCAAGCTACTTTGCAGTTGGCACTGGAGTTGATCGATTCGATGTCGAACTGACTGGGGTGGAGGAGGTCAAGGAGACCACGACCTTGCAAGTGAAGCTGACAGTTCCTGGCGACAACTGCATGACCACGATGGAGTATCGAGGTCGCCTTACGCTGCTTGTCCAAGCGCCCAATGCTGCACCAACGCCACAGATTAATTTTGTTACTGAGAAAACTGTTTGCTGAGCCAGTAGGAGCGACGGTTTGTTGGAAATCGGCTCCAACCTTTGGAAGCTGCGTCCAAAATTTTAGGCGGTTCGCAGCAGAAACGTCATTGTGTTTCTTCGGTCTGGTAAGGCTTGAAACTGCAGAGCGCGCTTCACGAGACGCCGGAAATTGGCCACCGTCGGGGAGTAGCCACGAGGGAAAAAGTGATGCATCTCAACTACCTCAAGACCGGCTGACTCAACAAGGAGTTTGAACTCCTCTGGGATCCACTCACGAATATGGAGAGGATTCAGTGGTGGTCCGAGGGGGTCGCGTCCCTCTAGGCGGGATCGGTCTGGAGTGGAAACAAGGGCATGTCCGGTCGGCCCGATGAGCTTGCCGAGACGCTGAAGCAGTTCAAGGGGATCGGGAAGATGCTCGATGACATCGGAGCAGATCACGAGATCTGCTCGAAGCTCGGCAAGATCAGCCCACACTTCGGGTCGTGACAAGTCTGCGCAGAGCCAATTCCCCTGCGGGCATTCCCGAGAGGCAATCGATATTGCGCTTTCTTGGTCGACTCCTAACCAGTCTCTAGCGACGGGAGCCACAATTCCTGCGAGTTTGTGGCCTGTCCCGCAACCTATATCGATGACCATTGCCTGCTTTGATTTGATCAGGCGGGCCGCCCACTTGTAGACGCCTTCCTGATAGCGAGTAGCGCCGTAGTCAGTGTCAGGGTCCCAGAATGTCGATTCGGCTGTATCGGCAGATGTCTGCGGATTTTCACGATAGGCAGTCGGAAGAAAATACCTGCCCCCATGTTTTGGGTTTCCGTTGGCTGCCATGCTGTTTCTCCTTGCGAGGATCAAACCCTCGGCTTTGCCTCGCTGCCGCTGCAGATTCTGCCATGGCTTCAGAGTGGTGGCGAGGTTCAACTCGGGGGAGTGTCGGGGGTTAGCCTGAGCGGAATGGAACGAGAGATACCTAGGTTCAGTGCGTCAGTTTCTGTGGACGAGGTGGTGACCGCACTCAGCAGTCACGGCGCAGTGATCATCGAGCAACTTGCCTCTCCTGAGCTCTGCGACCGAATCCAAGCTGAGATGGAGCCGTATCTAGCGGCAACTCGCCCGGGTCGCGACGGTTTCGAAGGCTCCCGCACGCGAAGGCCTGGTGCGTTGTTGGCTCGATCCTCGAGTTCGGCCGAGATGATTGCTCATGACCTAGTGCTCGCAGTTGTTGACCAGGTGCTGTGGTCACAAAAGACAACCTTTCAACTTCACCTGACGCAGGCAATCTGTATCGGCCCGGGAGAGAGTGCTCAGTTACTGCATCGGGATCAGTGGTCCTTTGACTTCTTTGAGTTCCCCGCCGATATGGAAGTTGAGGTTTCGACTATGTGGGCGCTCACTGAGTTCACCGAGGCCAACGGAGCAACCCGAGTAGCTGTTGGCAAGAACGGCCTGAGCGATGCTGAGGTTGGAGCGCTGACTCAAGAGGACACTGTTGCCGCCTCGATGCCGCGCGGCTCGGTGGTGATCTACACCGGCAGAACGGTTCACGGTGGGGGAGCGAACACCACTGATTTGGAACGTGTGGGAATCAACGTTGACTATGTGCTGGGTTGGCTCCGCCAAGAAGAGAACCAGTACTTGTCAGTGCCGAAGGAAGTTGCGGCAGCTTTGCCCGAGAAGGTGCAACGACTGATGGGGTATCAGATGGGTGCGTACGCCTTGGGTTACATGGACGACCTGCGTGATCCGATCCGCTTCCTGCGCGAGGCCGATCCCGGAGCAGATGACACACCCACCTTTGATACCCATCGGTGAGCGTTCCGTACTGGTGCAACTCGTGTCCTGCTCTGGATCTAATCGGTAGTGGTCGGACGGATTCGAACCGTGAACACTATGCCGATTTTTGAAATCGCGGCACGGAGACTTCCCCTTAATAAGAGTTAGCTTCCTATCAACTTAACGTTTACATAAGTTGACATAGTGGGTAGGAAGCTTCAGTCAAGATTGACGTTACCTTTCGTCGAAAGTGCAGATCAGCAAGACAGAACCCGACGAAAGGCAACCATGAGACAAGCTAGAATTCCTATTCGCATACTCGCTGCACTCTCCGTTTCGGCGGTACTCGCAGCGGTTGGTGTTGTAGCCACCGAATCGAGTGTTTCGGCGCACGGATCGAGTATGGCGCCTGCCTCGCGTATCTACAGTTGCAGGTTCCTGACGCCAGACAATGAGTTATGCAAACAAGCCTGGGCTGCAAACACTCAGGCGCTCTACGACTGGAACGGAATCAGGATTGGTACCGCAGCGGGGCAGCACGAGTCAATCATTCCCGATGGGAAACTCTGCTCGGCCGGGAACGAGCAGTATGCCACTTTCGATACTGCGAGTGACAAATGGCCGGTTACGAACTTGACCCCCGCATCGGACGGCAAGTACGAGCTGAAGTGGGAGAACAGTGCACCCCACGCCACGCTCTACTACCGCGTATACATCACCAAGCCAGGCTTTGACGTGAAGGCTGCACCATTGAAGTGGAGCGATCTCGAATTGGTTCACCAGTCTGGTCAGACGGCGGCAGAGGCATCCACCGTCTTGCGTATGAACCTGCCAGACCGTGCAACGCATTCGATGATCTACATGATCTGGCAGCGCAGCGATAGCACAGAAGCTTTCTATTCGTGTAACGACGTGACGGTGAACGCGTCGGGACAACCCACCCCTACGCCGACCACGGTCCCTTCTACGCCGACCACGGTTCCTTCTGCGCCGACCACGACGGTGCCTCCGACCACCGTTCCTTCTGGGCCGACCACGACTGTTCCGGGAGCGGGCGTTCAGTTGGCTCTGACGAAAACTGACGAATGGGGAAGCGGGCGCAACTTCGCTGCGACGGTGAAGAACGCAACCGGTGCAGCGGCAAGCGCATGGACGGTTACTTTGCCTTGGACTTCGCCCGTGGAGCCTTGGGATGCTTCGGCGACGGCTGCTGACGGAAAGGTGTCGTTTTCGAATATTGCGTGGAATGCTTCGATCGCCAGCGGCGGCTCGAGGGCATTCGGATTTACCGACCGTGGTTTAGGGTTCACCGATCTTGGCTACGCGACTCCGAACCCGTCTACGTGTTCGGCGACCCTCAATGGCGTTGTCGTTAGCTGCTCGATTGTCAGCTCCTCAACACCAACACCAACACCGACTACAACAACGACTACAACGCCAACTACCACGACGACTACACCTGCAACCGTGAATCGGACTATCAAAGTCACGAGCGATTGGGGAACGGGGTACTGCGCAGACGTGACGGTGTCGACAACGAGCCAAACGGCCGTCACATGGACAGTCAAGGTGCCGATCACAAAAGGCAAGATCACCAGTGTTTGGGAAGCGAACTACAAGATCGAGGGCACGACCCTGACGGCGCAAGGCACGCCTTTGAACGCCGTGGTGAAGGCCGGGGGGCCCAAGACCTTCGGGTTCTGCGCCGGGTAGGTCCAATCGGTCTGCGAGGTTACCTGCCTACCCAGCCTGGCTCGGTAGGTAACCTCGGAGCATTATTTTGTCCCATGGACGACCAAGTCTAAGGGTTTTAAAAAAGAATAAAGGCGCCTATATAGGCGCCAGAATCCAGGTATTTGCTTGGAATTATGTTGTGGTCGGGCGGGGCGTCGATCCCCGGACCTACCGCTTTTCAGGCGGTCGCTCTGCCAACTGAGCTACCCGACCGGACAGCGGCCCGACTCGGGGTTTCCCCCGTGACACACCTCTGATCGGTTGCTACTTCCCACCGGAATACACCGGTGAGAAGTAGCTGTTGCGGTCCCGACGGGATTTGAACCCGCGACCTCCGGCTTGACAGGCCGGCGTGCACTCCAGGCTGCACCACGGGACCACGAACTAAACATGTTACTGAATTGTTAGATACTGCACTTCTGTATTCGGTACTTCTGTATTGCTTTGGTACTTCTGTATTGCTGTAATGACTAGGTACTGCGTACCCCCAACGGGATTCGAACCCGTGTTACCTGCGTGAAAGGCAGGCGTCCTAGGCCGCTGGACGATGGGGGCTCATCCCATGGGAGGACTTTGCGACAGTAGCAGGCAGCACGCAGAGGTCCAAAGACCAGCAATCCCAACCTTCCGCTTTGCGCAGATTTCACTCAGTTCGAGAGGGCCCGAATGATGCGTTCAAGCAGCATGCCGAGGTACTCGTAGTTGTCATGTAGAGCTTGCGTAGCCTCATCAGATGGCTCGAATCTCTGATCCTCTGAAACGCCAAGCACTGTGCCGAGTACCAAACGGATGTCATTGATCGAGCGCATCCATGCCTCGACCTCTTCTTCGGATAAGTCCTCAGCCGAGATCGTCCCGGTGACCACATCGAGCGCGGCGAACTTTCGCTCAACGAGTTCGGATCCAGCTAGTGCCGAGTAGCCCTGATTGCGCTCCTCGTTTTCGCCGTAAGGCGGTGGAAAGAGCCTCTGCAGCATCGGACTGTCAGTGGTCAGCAGCTCTCGCAAGTCAAGCGCAAGGTCCTCGATGAGTT
>WLLG01000215.1 GCA_009700815.1 Actinomycetota bacterium | reverse complement strand
GACATCCCCCAAGGGTTGCCGGAATTCTCCATGCCCCGGTAGGCGTTACCGAGTTCGGTCGGGAAGTCTGATTCCATCAAGGTGAGGTAGCGACGCATATCTAGGATCTTGTCGAGGATCTCTATGTTGACGGGGCAGTTCTCGTCGCAGGCCTTGCAGGTAGTGCATGCCCAGACTTCCTCGGCCGTGATGCGTTCAAACAGTGAGTTGGCGGTGATCACAATCTGTGGGTCCTCGCCGATCGGAGGCGAGACCACAGGTGACCCAGAGGCAGCCATCACCGCACCCGACTTGAGCACGATCTCGCGTGGGTCAAGTGGCTTGCCAGTGGCATGTGCAGGGCAGACAGAGGTACAACGTCCGCACATGGTGCAGGCGTCAGTGTCGAGGAGTTGTTTCCAAGTGAAGTCCTCTACCACTGAGGCTCCGAATGTCTCGAGCTCGGTTTCCATCAGATTTGGCATCGGCTTCATTGCGCCCTTCGGGCGATCTTTGACCGACAGATACATGTTGAGCGGCGAGGTAAAGATGTGGCGCAGCATCGTGGTGGGCAGAATCACGAGGAACGCAATAAATGTGAATACGTGCAGAATCCACATTGCCTGATGCCAGCCGGACAGAGTGCTGAGGTTCTGCACTAGTCCCGACAGTGGGTAACCAATGAAGGACCACTTCTCGAAGCTTGGCCTGCCGTCCAATGCAATTCGAAACATCTCTGCTAGGAAGCCCGTCACACCAATGGCAAAGAGGGTGCCCAGAATGATTGCGTGCTCTGGCTTGGACTTGATGCGGATGCGGTAGGGCCGCTGCACGTAGCGGCGAAGAATGGCCCAGATGATTCCGCCTAGGAAGACTGCCCCAGCTAGGTCGCCAATGAACGCGTAGCCCTCGTAGACCGATCCATGTAGGAATTTTAGGCCAACAGGAAGTTGGTGGTTGATCTCGAGTACCGAGGTGACTGCGAGCAGTACCAAGAAACCGAAGTAGATCATGGAGTGCATGATTCCTGCAGCAGGGTCACGGAGAAGAGTTTGCATGTAGAGGCCAGCCCGAAGGCGTGCCATACGGGCTTTGCCGTTCTTCGGCGTGATGTCTCTCTTGTCGGGTCCGCCACGTTCCCAGTTGCGCACTCGGTACGAGAACATGACGGCGCCATAGATAAACATCATGGGGATGATCGTGTAGAAGGCCAGCTTGAGGGGTCCTGGGATGTTGTCGAATACCTCACGCTGGATAGCGCTCTCGTCGTGGAACTGGAAAACGGTTGCAGCAACTCCAGAGAGCGCAACCACGAGTCCAATGGCAACGCCGATGACGATTGCGATTTGATTCGGCCGCAATCGGGCCGGCCCAGGGATCTTGTCTTCTGCGTCTTGAGCTTGATTCGATTCAGTCACAGTCATAACGGCTATGAACTTATCGCGGGTATCAGTGATTGAGCGATTGCTCGGATTCGCGAAGCCGATGGGCCACAGAAACCAGCAGCTTGTGCGCCAGCGTGGGGATCTCGTCGAGCACCCCGTTGAACGCAGGTTTTGATAGCACCAGCACGGTGACATCAGTGGAAGCCGTGACGGTTGCAGTGCGAAGACCGCCATCAAGAAGTGAGAGCTCGCCGAAATGATCGCCTGGCCCCAAGGTGGCTACCTTCTCTCCTGCTTTGAGGACAGCGGCCCTGCCCGAGAGAATCACAAAGGCCTCGCGCCCAATGGTCCCCTCCACTGTCAGGTCTGTGCCCGCAGAGATCGAGAGTTCGTCCGCTGCTCGGGAGAGGCGTTGCAAGTCCTTCTTGGAACAAGCCGAGAACAGCGGAATATTTGCAACCTCATCCACGAACTTTGTCATGGGCGTCAACAGTAGAAGCTTGCCACCATCAATGCAGCGCGAAGCACTTGAGTAGGGCAGTTCCGTGCAGCTGGGCTCTATCTAAGGTTGAATAGCAGGGATCTAGTTTCCTAGGAGCGTTCGAAACATGAGGGTGGTTGCAGTTGCTGGGGCCAAAGGTGGCGTAGGAAAGACTGCAGCTGCGGTGAACTTGGCGATCCTGTCGGCCCGTTCTGGTCATCGAACGCTGCTGTGGGACTTAGACCCTCAGGGTGCAGCCACGCATTGTTACCGGGCACAGGCCAAGGTCAAGGGTGGAGCGACTCGACTGCTTGGCGGCAAACGAGACCTGGCGGCCTTTATACGTGCCACCGAGTATCAGCGCCTTGATCTATTGCCAGCAGACCCATCCTTCCGAGTCGTCGACACAGTGCTGTCAACTCGACGCTGGCCAGACCGGGTACTTCGTAAACTCTTGCGGCCACTCGACCGAAAGTACGACGTCGTGATTCTGGACTGCGCCCCTGGTCTAGGGATCGTCACCGAGTCCGTGATTGCGGCTTCGGATCTGATTCTGGCTCCTATTATTCCTGCTCCGTTAGCAGTCCGAAGTCTGGATCAGCTCGAGGAGTTCACTCACGCCCATCGGCCAGGTCTGCCGTTTTTGGCGTTTCTCTCGATGCTGGATGAGCGCAAAGTCCTGCATCGCCAGCTCGTTTCTCAAGTGCGCGGGGACCGACGGTTTGCACTTGCAGCCGTCCCGTCATCCTCTTCCGTTGAGCGCATGGGACTGGAGCAGATTCCAGCTGTGCTCGCCTCGCCCAACAATCTGGCCGCAGTCGCGTACCGCAGATTGTGGGCAGAGGTTGAAGAGCGAATTGACCTAGAGCCTCAGCTGCCTTAAGGCAGTTTGCCGGCCCTAGAACCTGGAAGTGGCTGGGGAGGTTGTAATAGCGGCGATCCAGTTCTCGAACGTTGAGCGGCTGAGTGCAAGGTTTTCGAGCATGGCGACCTTTGGTCCCCGGTCGTTGAGTTCGCCTGTGTATTGGGCAAGGTTGGCCGGAGTTGGCATGGTAGGGGTGAGTGCCTGGTAGGCGGCAGTCACGTAGCTTCGGTTAGCTGTTTTGATGATGTGTTCGGGAGAGGAGGCAATCGCTGCGAGTGCTGCTTGGCGTGATTGCTTGCCGGTGCTGATCGCCTTGGCGAGGGTCAATCGCTCGTTCGTTGTTGGGGCTCGGCCGAGCAGCACGAAGTAGGCGCGGTCGACGAACTGTGCTGGGGTGAGTAGTGCATAGGACCAGAAGTATTCGGGCCTGGTGGCGAGTGCGGCTACCAACTGGGCGTCGGTCCTGCCTGCTACAAAGTTCTTGACCCACAGATCAACAAAGCTGCGGGGTGGAATCTTGCCGAGGAATGCTTGGCTCAAGCGATCAACCCGTGAAACGAGTGGCAAGGCTGCGTCGACTCGTTGTTTCAGGGTGATCATCTGTGCGCCAGGAATGAATTCGGTGTCGATACCAGATGTGTCTTCTGGGTCTGCTGTGAGAGTTCCCGGCAGTGCGCTACTCGGCGTAGCTGCTTGCACGGCCGCTCGAGCGGATGAGCTTGCTGCGGCAGATACGACGTAGGTATAGAGCGAGGAGGTTGCGAGGACAGAAGCGTCTGTGTACGAGGCTGGGCTTGCGTTGGCGCAGTAGAAGCGAACGTAGAAGGTTCCGGTGGGGTGGTCGGACTCGAGAGCGGTACTCCAGTCATAGGAACCGTCGGTCTCTGGGTTGGCTTCCCAAACTTTTTCACTCACTTGGCCAGAGGTCGCCGGATCGCCAGCCGTTGCGAGGAATGCCCCGATGTAGCGGGAGCTGCTACTTGCGCAGCCAACGGTAAAGACTCGCAGGCTGGTCCCCGGGGTGCCGGCGCTTAGGGAAGATTCTGAATGCTGCTTAAAAGTTGAGCCAGAAAAATTTAAAACAATCTCTTTGAATTTGGTTTGGTGAATATCGTCTGCTGCTGGGGTGTAGTTGAACTTCAGCACAGGCGCGCCGTTGCCGTTACTGAGGTTAATAATCTTGAACGAGCATTCAGATTGGTTTGCTGTACTCACATAGGCCAAGGTGCACGCTGTGATGATCCCGATCCGGCCTGAGTCGACGGTAAGCGCCACAGTCCCCTGAGGAACGGTCTTTGTTCCACCCGTTTCTGTATCCCTCACCGATCCTGTGCACGTGGCAGTAGACCCCAGGCTCAACGAGGTCGGGCTACAACTCACCAAAACTTCAACAGTGCGGTCGCTGGTTGCGTCGGCCCGAGCGGCAGAAGCCTGTTGGGGAACAACAATAAAGGTTGCGCCGACTGACAAAATCACCAGTAGTGCAGAAACGGATCGCTTCAGAGCGAATTGAAGTCTTACGTGGGTATTCATGAGTTCCCTCTCGGTCAATATTGTTGGTGCCCCATTCAATATTTAATAGAAACTCGCGAACTTTGACACATATGTCAAGAGGTTAATTCTGAATCCATTTCATTATTATTTATTTGAATGTGATTCAAATTCCCAGCTTTCATCATTTGTCTCCGCTTGTAGCGCAAGACGCGAATCAGCTCCGTGGTTGTGCCCCAATTCCCCTCCAGGAGCAGCCCAAGCGCGGCCGATCGCAGCCCTATGAAGGACTCGAATGCACAGCAATGCGCCCGCATCGTCGATATGAGAGAGCCTCAGCTGCCTTAAGGCAGCGTGCCGGTTACTTCGCAGATGCCTGTTTCGCTACGGCCTCGGCACGCAGTCTGACGGCCTCTGCATCTAGCAGGTACCGCTGCTCAAGCGGCTTGGACTCAGCGGGATGAAAGGCCTGATCAAGCTCATAATGCAGTGGCACCCCGGTTGGGATGTTGACTTCAGAGATCTCATCATCAGAGATGCCTTCGAGGTGCTTCACGAGAGCCCGCAGAGAGTTTCCGTGGGCGACCACGAGCACGCGCTTACCCGCTGCAAGGTCGGGGATAATTGCGTCAAACCAG
>WLLG01000214.1 GCA_009700815.1 Actinomycetota bacterium | reverse complement strand
CTCCTGCGGCCTTGCTCTGCAGGGGGCTTTTCCTGTCGAGCAGGAGCAGGAGCAGGGTCTACCGCTACCGAACTGAGTAATAGGTAGGCACTAGTCAGTGCCATGGTTCGCTCGGTGGCATCCGCTTTGGAGTTGATATCTGGGTGTGTGCGCAGCAGCAGCATTCTGTAGGCCGCGCGAATCTCAGTCTCTGAGCAGGCAGCCTCAACACCGAGCAGTAGACGTGCAGCATCTATTTTCGCAGCGCTCACGCCTATGCCGCCGTGCGCAAGCTCAAGGGAGCGTATCCATGAAATCCACGATCGCTGCAGTAAAGAGATCGTTGCGGTCTCCGGCAACCATGTGACCGGCGCCAGAGACATCGACAAACTTGGCGTCAGGACGGAGGACCAGAAACTCCTGAGCAGTCTCCTCGCTGACCAAGTCTGACATCCGGCCCCGCACGAGCAGAGTTGGCACAGTCAACGCAACAGTCGCGTCAACAAACTGCCCGGTCACCGATCCCGTCCCAATTGGTAGCGGGCCTAGGAATATGTCTGGGTCCCAGTGCCAGCGCCACCTTCCATCGCTATCGAGCCTCAGGTTTTTTGCCAAGCCTGACGAATCCGCTGGTCGGGGCCGGTGCGGTTGATATGCGGCAATTACATCGGCGGCATCATCAAGGCTCTCAAAGCCTGTCTTAGCGCGGTCAAGCATGAACTGAACGATCCGATCGACGCCGACCTTTTCCATCCTTGGAGTGATGTCGACCAGGACGATCGCGGAACAACAACCTGGCATCAGCAGGCCCTCTGCTAACAGGCTTGCCAATCCGCCGAGAGAAGCTCCAACGACTACCGGTTGCGAATTGGTCTGCTCGGCCAGCGCCACGCAGACATCCACAAGATCCTCGGCAAAGCGAATTGTTGAATAGTCACGGCTATCGGCTTTGTCAGATTCGCCGTGACCACGCTGGTCGTAACTGACTGCAAACCAACCCTGCTGAGCTAAAGCCTCAGCCGTACCACCCCAGCTATGACGAGTTTGACCACCACCGTGAACCAAAACAACGGCCCTGTCAGTCGGGTTGCCCCAAGACTGCGCAGCAATAGTCATGCCACTTCTGACAGTGAACGCTATGAGGTCATGATCAATCTCAGACAATTCTGTGCCTAGATCAAGGACTTCAGGAGTTCCCAAGTACGCGAATGATCTTCGGCACTCGGGGCGGCTATCACTGCGGAGAACTCAGTGACGCCACCATCGGCTAGGCGACCAAGAGCAGCGGCAACGTGTTCCTCGTCGCCAATAATAGCAACATCTGCTGGGCCTTCGGCACCCTCGATGTCGAGCATCGCTCGGTAAGAAGGTAGGCCCCCGTACAGCGCTAGCTGCTCGGCGACAATTGCATACGCAGCATCGGGGTCAGAGGTGACACAGACTGGCAAACCAGCAATCACCCGGGGTGCAGGCTGAGCAGCAGCTTCAGCTGCCTGAGTAATCTTGGGCACGACATGGCTCAGTAGTGCTCGCTCGCCCGTGCACCACGTGATCGTGCCGCAGCCGTTTGATCCAGCCAACTTGAGCATCTGAGCACCAAGCGCAGCAACGATCACAGGCGGCGCCTCAGCACCCTGAACATCGACGCCACCCACGCAAGTGATGTCCTCACCGTGCACATCCACGGACTCTCCGTTGAGCAACGGCAGGAGTGCCGACAGGTATTCGCGCATGTGACGAATGGGCTTCTCATACGAGTAGCCCCACAGTGACTCAATAACAATCTGATGTGACAGCCCGATTCCAAGTGCAAGTCGATTTTGACTAGCCAGCTGCACAGTCAGCGCCTGACCGGCCATCATCATTGGGTGGCGTGGGTATGTAGGGACTACTGCAGTACCAAGTTCAATTCTGGGCACTTCACGCCCAACAACTGCTAACGCAGTCAGGGCATCCATGCCGAAGATCTGAGCAATCCAGAACGAGTCAAAGCCATCGGCCTCGGTCCGCTTTGCCTCTGCGAGCACTTGGTCCAAAGTTGCCAAGCTGCCTGTTCCATTTATGCCAATTCGCATGTCGATACTCATCTGAGACTCCTCATTACTACTAGGGGGTGGGGTGACTAGTTCGTGGGACTACTAGGTGGTCGAACGACTAGGGGAGGGGCAAGGGTGCAGGACCTAGGCGAGAACTACCACCGTGGAACCAATGTCCAAAAAGCTCCAAGTGAATACAGCGTCATCCTCTGCCTGACGAATGCATCCGTGCGACAAAGTTTGCCCGAGTTGCTCTTCAGTCTGTACTGGCTCGCCGTTGATTCTTGGGATGTTGTGGAATCCGATTGCCCAACCCTGGGGACCCTTGGTGAATCTCACGAAGTAGTCCATCTTTGAGCCATCGAGTCCAGTTGCATTCTCAGTCTTTGAGTAGACCTGAAAGGTGCCGGTTTGAGGGGTGTTCGCTCGACCTGACACAAGGGCTGTTCGGATCGCTGCCCCTGCCTCATCTACCCACCAGACTCGTTGCTGAGAGATAGACATCACCATCCGCTTGCCGGAACCAGATTCTGCTGGCAGTTCCTCAGATGCGGTTTCATCGAGCCCTTGCGCAGGACTGCTTGTGCTGGGGGAGAGGAGGGTTGTTGTCGTCGATGGGTCGACGAGTTGTCCGGCCTCTCGCCTGACCTCTGTGCTGGGCGAGGAACCTTCGGCCGAGACTCTGTCAATGTCTGAGGAACCTCGCGAACCCAGCAGGACAAAAGTGGCCAACACCACAACCGTGATACCGCACAAAATTCGTATGCCGGGGGAACGAAACATCAAACTCAGAGGTTACTGGACGCAACTGGCTGGCCGGCGACGGCAGACATAACTAGAGCCAGTCACCCTTGAATGATGATGAGCTTTCGTTCGGTCATCTCCTCAATTGCGTACGCGGGGCCCTCCCGTGTGTTTCCAGAATCTCGCATCCCTCCATAGGGCTGCTGGTCGGTGCGAAATGCTGGCACCTCGTTAATCAACACCCCACCAAAGTCAATCCGGTCAGCTGCTTGAAGCGCAGTTGTGATGTCAGCAGTGAAGACTCCAGCCTGCAATCCATAGCGTGAGTCGTTTACCAAGTCCACGGCCTGGTCAAAGGTGTCGTAAGCAGCTACTCCAATAACGGGTCCGAACACCTCTGTATTACTGATCCTCATCCCTGGAGTTACCCGATCAAGCAAAGTTGGCTCAAGAATTGAACGTTCGCGTCGGCCACCACCAACCACCACACGTGCACCGTCGCCTTGAGCCTCATCAATCCATCCAGCCACGCGTTCGGTCTCGCTCTGCTGAATCAACGCGCTGACCTGAGTTGTCGGATCAGCGGGGTCGCCAACTTGAAGCGCAGCCACCTTCTGCTCAAGCATGCCGAGCAACTCATCGTGGACCTGAGCATGCACATAGACCCGCTGAACAGAAATGCAGGTTTGGCCCGAGAATGCGAATCCACCAGCAACGATTTTGCTGGCTGCAACCTCTAGATCTGCGTCTGGTTCGACGATGACCGGCGCGTTGTTTCCGAGTTCTAACCCGACACGCTTCTTTGGCGCCCGCGCCCGGATGCCCCATCCAACCTCCGGGGAGCCTGTAAACGTGATCATGGCAACGCCCTCATGCTCGACCATGTGATTCGCCACCGAACCTGCGCAAGGAACTACGTTGAGCCATCCGGGAGGAAGTCCGCAGGCCTCAAAGAGGCGAGCAATCTTGAGTGCTGTTAGGGGAGTGGCCGAGGCAGGTTTGAGCACAATCGGGACACCCGCTGCAAGGGCCGGTGCAATCTTGTGACAAACAAGATTGAGAGGAAAATTGAATGGGGAAATACCGGCGACTACACCGATTGGCACCCGCTTGACGTAACCCAGCTTTCCCACCCCAGCAGCGGAAGCGTCCATGGCAACCATCTCGCCCGTAAACGTGCGCGCCGCTGCAGCTGAGAACCGAATCGTGTCAACGGCCCGCACAGCTTCAACTCTGGCTGTTGCAATCGGTTTGGCCGACTCAGCCGAAATCGACTGTGCAAACTCCTCGGACTGCTCCAGCATCGCAGCGGCAATTCGATCCAGAATTTCTGCGCGCTCAAAGGCAGGTAGTGCACCTTCAGCATGCCTCCGGCCAGCCACTGCTATGGCCTGATCAAGATGCTCCGCAGAGCATGCGGTGACCTCGCCTACGAGGTCACCGCTATACGGAGAATGAACCAAGATGGAGTCACCAGTGACAAGATCTTGCCCATCGATCAGGGCTGGCGTGAAGTCAGACACGATCTGACCCTAGCCCCCTAGTACATGGGCCGTCAGCAGCAACTGCTCTGAAACTGCTCTGATCAGGAATAGCTCGCAGTACGCAACTCTTCACGTGCTCTCCGCTGGCGCTCAACCGAGCGCCGCTTCCAAAATGATTGCTTCCAATGCTTAATCCGGCGCTCTGGATCGGCTGAAGCATGCGGCGTGGCAGGAGCATGTTCATCGGTGTATCCATGCGTCGGGTGTGGGAGTTCAAGAACAAGACCATCAAGATCTTCTTCAAGGACGGCCACATGCAATGACTGATTGACGGTTCGGCGCACCCTGCGGTGTTCTGCCTTTCTTTGCTCGCGCTCCTCTTGGAGAGCTGAACTAGGTCCGGACTGCCGGGCACGATGACGAGTAGACATCGGCACCTCCTCAGTTGTTTTAGGGACCGGGGCCAACCCCGGTCGCTACATGCATTTGACACCTTTCAGGCGCGCATGTAAAGGACCTTGAGGGATCTTCTTAGAGTAATGAGTCCTTTGACCCAGGAAACGCCATCACTTTACATAATGAGGATTTCCGGCGTT
>WLLG01000213.1 GCA_009700815.1 Actinomycetota bacterium | reverse complement strand
TCAAGTACTGCTACAAAATCGAGCACGGCCACAAAATCAGGCAAGGCTGCAATCGCAGCCACGGCCGAGATCTCAGCCAAGAGTGGCTCCAAAAAGGCAGCCAGTGGTTCAAAGAAGTCTGCAAATCCTGAGCCCGAGGTACGTACCCCAGGGAACAGTGTCAAAAGTCAAGCAGCTCACAAAAAGCAATCAGGACAAGACTCGACGGACGGAATCACGTCGAGCACACCGAGTAAGGCCAAGGTTAATCCGCGGCGTTCCGGCGAGTCCCGTCGAGGTTCCCAGACGAATAACAACTGAGGTATGTGATGGAGTGGGTAGAAACCACCGGCAAGACGGTAGAAGAAGCCAAGGAATTGGCCTTAGATCAGCTCGGAGTCGATCAGGAAGATGCTGAGTTTGAGTTACTAGAGGAACCAAAGACTGGCCTTTTTGGTCGCCCTCGCGGTGATGCAAGGGTTCGGGCACGCATACTTCCAAAGTCTCCACGGGCCAAGGTTGACCGCAAGCGCCGGCCTCGCAAGGATGAAGCGGGCTCTGCACCTGTAGCAGGCAATTCCGCTAACCCGAGTAACGCAGCGGATGATCGGAATGTTTCACGTGGAACATCACCATCTCGTGAGAGGTCAGAACCGAGGCGCAATAAGGAGCCGATGGATCAAGCAGAGCAATGCACTGTCGTCGAGGAGTTCCTCACTGGCCTTGCTGAGTCATTCGGGTTCTCCGCATCTGCACAGGCAGTATTTGAAGACGATGACCTACGAGTCAACCTTTCGGGAGAAGGTCTAGGTGTGATGGTCGGACCTCGTCTGGTAACGCTTGAGGCTATTCAAGAAATCACCCGAAACACCTTGCAGCGTCAGGCAGAAGGTAGGGAGTACGGCCGAGTCACTGTGGACATCGAAGGTATCCGCGAACGCCGCAAGCAAGCGCTCACCGCTTTCGTGACCGAGCAGGCCACTACCGTGACGAACGGAACCACTGTGGTATTCGAAGTGATGTCCAGTGCTGACCGCAAGCAGGTACACGATGTCGCCTCAGAGATCGATGGAATCTCATCAGTCTCCGAGGGAGAAGACCCACGGCGCAGGGTAGTTCTGAAGCCCGCCTGATGGGTTGAACGAAGCTGATGAACTGAATGAAGCAGCCTTGAGGTAGGCACCCGAGAGGGTGCCTACCTTCATTTTTGGGCACAACTAACCGGGGAGTACTGAAACCTGCGAGAATGCTAAGCGTGGATGATGCAACTCATGAACTAGTTTTGATTTTAGAAGAAAGTCGAAGCCTTGGCTTTCTAGGACCTGGTCCAGTCTCGCCACAGATTGATCATGCTCAGGCATTCCTTGACTCCTTAGCAGGCCAAGGGAGAATCCTCGACCTCGGCAGTGGCGGGGGAGTTCCTGGACTGGTCTTGGCCCTAGCCCTACCAGCGTCAGAATTTGTGCTTCTAGACAGCAATCAGCGGAGATGCGCATTTCTGCAAGGGGCAATCGAGAGACTTAATATTGCTGACAGGGCGCAAGTCGTGACGGGCCGAGCTGAGGAACTCGCTCGAGACCCTGAACTGCGAGGGAGTTTTGATTCCGTCGTATCCCGCTCCTTCGGCCCTCCAGCAGTGACTGCCGAATGTGCTATCGGTTTTATGTCGGGTCCAGGTTCTGTTCTGCTTATTAGTGAGCCGCCAGAGAGCGAGCCGAACCGATGGCCGGAGCAGGGTCTACAACTACTCGGCCTGCAACTCGGCGCACGGCAGACTCAGAAACAGGCAACAATTCAGGCGTTCACGGTGGTTGCACCATGTTCAGAAAAGTATCCACGGAGAGTTGGGATACCTACAAAAAGGCCCCTTTTCTAACCAACTGAATAAAATCTGGCCCAAATTTGTACTGTTCCACGTGGAACACACCGAGGGTCCTTGACCTTAGGACCAGAACCGTCAAGTATACAGAGGATGACCGACCTGCAGTCCCCGCCTGAGCCAGAGCAAACCCCATCGCTTCAGGCGGAGGGAGAAGAACTACCAACAGACCGGTACAGCGGAGACCTAGACAGCGGAGACCTAGACAGCGCAGACCTAGACAGCGCAGACCCGAACAGTACAGACCTCCCCACCGAGGCGCCTCCTGAAGAGGAGACCGAAGAGGAGTTTGTCACCGAGTATCCAGAGGAACCGGATGATCGGCGAGCCGAGGAACCAAAAGACGTAGAGGATCCGACCGATGGTCAGGCACCGACCACTGGAGCTGAGGATTCCCCCGCGGAGGGCTTTGTTCGTACAACCCCGGCCCTGCCGCGAGTCATAGCTCTAGCGAATCAGAAGGGCGGTGTGGGCAAGACCACGACCACCGTCAATCTGGGTGCGGCTCTTGCCGATCTTGGATATCGCGTACTCCTCATCGATCTTGATCCCCAGGGCAATGCCACGACTGGGTTGGGGATCAACCACCATGATCTTGACGTGACCATCTATAACGTGCTCCTGCAGGACGTCAATCTTGATGAGTGCGTAGAGCCCACCGAAGTAAAGGGACTCTTTATCGCCCCCGCGAGTTTGGACCTAGCTGGGTCTGAGATCGAGCTTGTCACAGCATTTAGCCGCGAGAGCAAACTCAAGCGAGCTTTGGATGAGGTGATCGATGATTACGACTATGTACTCATTGACTGTCCCCCATCGCTCGGGCTGCTCACCGTGAACGCCCTAGTAGCCGCTACCGAGGTAATGGTGCCGATCCAGTGCGAGTACTACGCACTGGAGGGGCTTGGGCAACTGACGAGAAATGTTGATCTCATCCGCCGCAATCTCAACGCGAGTCTGGAGATTCTCAATATTGTTCTGGTTATGTATGACGGCAGGACAAAGTTGGGTGAGCAAGTCTCAGATGAGGTTCGAGGACATTACGGCTCACGGGTGTGTCGCGTTGTGATCCCCAGAAATGTACGCCTATCAGAAGCGCCTGGATTCGGGCAGCCAATTACCACGTTTGATCCGAGTTCTCGGGGTGCCGTGGCCTATAAGGAACTAGCCCGGGAGGTTAGCGGTGTCTCGTAAAGGTGGACTAGGCCGGGGGTTGTCAGCATTAATCCCAACCGGTGACTCAGAGGTTGAGGAAAGCGCCGCAGGGTTGCATAATCTTGAACTATCCGCCGTGCACGCGAACCCCTTACAGCCAAGAAAAGCATTCGATGAAGAGACCCTAGAAGGCCTAGTCGATAGCATTCGTGAACTCGGGGTTCTGCAGCCGATACTCGTTAGGCAGACTGATACAGGGTTTGAAATCATTGCTGGTGAACGAAGGTGGCGTGCAGCAAAGCGAGTTGGTCTTCCCACTATCCCCGCAATAGTTCGGAAAGTAGACGATGTCAGTTCCCTAGAACAGGCTCTTGTAGAGAACCTTCATCGTCAGGACTTGAATGCCCTAGAAGAGGCTGCTGCCTATCAGCAGCTGATAGATGATTTTTCTATGACCCAAGAACAGGTGGCCAAGCGAGTTGGTAAGAGTCGCTCGGCTGTAGCCAACCACCTCCGGTTGTTCCAGCTCTCCCCCGCTGTTCAGAAGCTGGTCGGCGAGGGACTCCTCTCGGCTGGTCATGCCAAAGCAATTCTTGGTCACCCTGACCGTGCCTATCAGGAGGTAGTGGCCAAAAGAGTAGTTTCTGAGTCCCTGAGTGTTCGAGAGGTCGAGCAGCTGATCAAGGAACGAATCGATCTTGAGGCTGGTCTTGGCGGAGCAGCCTCAGCAGGTGGTGGCTCCTCCGAGAGCTCAGAACCCACCCCTGACCCCGAGCGCAAACTGCGACCCCCTGGCATTTTGGAACTTGAGGAGCTGTTGGCCTCATACCTAGATACTCGAGTGGGAGTATCTATGACTGCAAAGCGCGGCAAGGTTACGGTTGAATTTGCGAATCTTGAAGACCTGGAACGGCTGTACCGCAGAATTATTGAATAGCAGATTCAGCAGCTGCGAGTCAACGCATCCCTGCTGAAAGGTTTATACACAGGCTGTGGGAAAACTTGTGGTTAACCAAAGCTGAGGCTCAGATTGAGGGTTGAACCTGCGAATCAACTCAGCTAGCAGGGATCGCTTGCCCAGGCTTCCAAGGCACGGTGAAGTGCTGCGATCACGAGTGCATGACTAGCCTCTAAAACAGCGGGTGGGCCTAATCTAAGGAGCACCGCTGGTGGCCGTGTTTCGCGCAGAATTTGCAGACGCATTCCCTGAACTGTGCCTACTCCCCAACCTGGTGCGGCGGGAAGTTCTCGTACGATTAACTCAGCGAAACGTCTGCCTGCGTCTGACTCGTAGCCTGGAACCGAGAAATAACTCGCATCAGCCTGAGCATCATCTGAGACTTCAAATCCCAGATATAGATCGGCTGAAAACAGGTTGACAGCCTCAGCTTGGAGGGACCAATCCTGATCATCGAGTAGCAGGGTGGACATACCTGAACCCTGGAGGCCAGCAGCAAACCCACTCAAAATAGGATGGATCTGTCCAATAGATCCCAGTCCGACGCGCAGGTCAGTCAAGTCCGTGAGTCGGCGTCGGAGGCGATCTCGTTCACGAACTCCAGTCACAGTAGCGCTACCACCACGGCCTTCAAGTCGAACTAGCGAGTCAACAGTTTCGGGTCCACAGACCTTGTCGCTCACCAGTCCGGCGTTTCGTTGGAAATCAGCGATGGCTTGCTGCGTGTGTGGCCCAAAGATCCCGTCGACTCGGCCGGGATCAAAACCCAGAGCACTCAGACGCAGCTGAAGTTCAGATACGTCGTCACCGCGCATCATGGGGGAGCGCAGACAGAGCAGACGATCACCAATACTGAAGGCAGTCTCTACCAAGGCCGCCCAG
>WLLG01000212.1 GCA_009700815.1 Actinomycetota bacterium | reverse complement strand
GTTGGCGAAAGCAGCAACACGCCATGCAGTAAGTGGGTCGCCATCTAGGGCATTGACGGCCCGGTCACCCGCTGTATAGGTCACGCCGTTTCCATAGGTTGAAGCAGCAACGGTTGCGCCGCCGCGTTGCTCAACCACCGTGCGCTGCTCATCGTCAGCATCAGGGAAGACCTCAAGGCGATTATCGGTGTTGTCCTTCACAAGCGGAACTTCGCCGACTCGCTCGGTATAGCCGTCGTTATCGCGAACAGCACCCCATCGTCTTGCCTGCTTGCGGTTTGTGTCGGTCACGATGAGTTCGGAGTCTGGTTCCGAGATCTGGCTTTCTAGGGCTGATGGGTCGCCTGCGAATGAGGCCGAATAGAAAATTGGGCGATCTACTTGCAAGCCGCCGGAGGCTGCGAAATTGACCAATCCAGTAGCGTTTCCAGCGAGCAGGGTTGGCCCTTGAGCTTGAACAGTCCTCAGGATTGGGCGCGAGTCCTTTACGCGAAACAGCGTCACGGGCGCAGGGTCAGGCGCCGTACTGGGCGTGTTGAACTCGAGTTCGTCATCAAGTGGAAGTTGCTCCGTCGGTGTATTCGCAACGACGCTGCCGAACTGGGCAAAGGGATCGATTCCGGGAGCCTCTTGGAGCTGCTCAAAAGTAACTCGGGGGCGTGGAGTGCGGAATCTCTCTTGTTGTAGATCTGCTCTCAACAAGATGTCACCCACACCTAGCAGGCGAGCAAGTGGTGCAATGGCTGATGGCTCCACGCGGCCGGATTGAAACGGCAAATCAAAGTCGTTCAGGAAATTTGCCGAGGCAGGAGATCCGTAGGGAATCAACTCTCGAGCTGCGTACTCTCTGTCGGTCAGGCCAGGGGTAATCGGGTCAACAGTGTTGCCCCATCGGTAGGAGGCAAAATCAGTTCCCGGCACCTCGAGCACTCGAGTGTCTGAGTCGCCAGCATCAAGTGCGTCGGCGGCCTGCAGCCAATACTCGGGAACGTTCTCTTTGCGGTCAAGGTTGCGATCCACCATCAAACCCTGGAACAAGGGGAGTTGGTTCAAGCAGACCAGCAGTAGCAGTGCGCCTGCTGCGAACCGATGCCAGGTTGGCCGCCAAGCGCTCAGAGCCGCAATGGCAGCGCCAAGAAACACCGCTAGGCCCAGAGCTATGAGCGGTACTGCTCGAGGAGTTGACCGAAAAGACAATCCAAGGTCGCCTTGTGTGAACGCCTTAAAAATGCCGCCATAGGGAGAGGGGGAGTCCCAAGGGTGAGAACCAACTCCAATCACAAGGCCGACAAGAACTACGGACGCAAAAAAGATTCGGTGCCGAAAGCGAGTCAGTACTGCTGCAGCAACAGCGAGAAGTGGGATCGCAAAGGACAGTGAAATCAGGAGGGGAGACTCGATATACGCCCGAGATGCCTGAGTCCAAGGCCCAAGACCGTCCGTTCCGTAAAAGAACCAATACCCCAAACCCCGTAGGAGTTCTGGTGCGAGCGCAGCGTTTGCCACGGTCTCATAAGTCTCGGTGTAGCGCAGGATAGGTATCCCGTGCTCGCCTTGAGTGAGTAGGCCCACCACCCACCAGATCGAGGTGATCACGGTCAGGAGGGTGATCTTTCCGGCGGTCTTCAGTGCCCGAATAAAGCTGACTTCACGCTCAATAAAGGTGGCGTAGACAAACCACATCATCGGAGCAACCATGACCAACAAAAGCGAGGTTGCATTCACCCCACCCACGGTCAACGTGACCAGTGCGAACAGAGCGGGGGTTCGCCAATCGCTACGGCGTAGGGAACGTGCCGCTAAGCCAATGAGCCAAGGCAGGCCCGCGAACGGAAGCAGAATCACAGAGATTCGAGCCCCATAGTTGATCAGGTAGGGACTCAATGCATAAGCAAATGAGGCAACTGTTACTCCCGAAGAACGCCAGCGCAGTTCTCGGAGCATGAATCTCATGCCCAAGCCGGCCATCAGAATGATTGAACCTAGCCAGATGCGCTGTGCCACCCAATCGGGCAGACCAATGGACTGCATCACGAAGTAGTACGGGCCCATCGGCCAGAGGTAACCGATGTTTTGATGTGTCACCGTGCCAAGGCCGATATTTGGGTCCCACATGTACGGCGCCCGTGACAGCAGGCGTCCCGGATTCAGATAGAGGTAGGTCTTGGTGTCGGCTCCGACCATTCCGGGCTTGGTGAGCAGCAGCGGGACATAGCTCACGATGGCAAGCAGGATCACCCCAAGAGGTACTCGGTGCCCAGCATTCCAACCACGTACGCGGCTTGTAGAAACAGTAGTCATGGTAAGAGGTAGATCGTACCGGTACTCGCTCGCTCCCTGTGGCCTCAATGCCTAGCAACTAACCTGCGAACGTGCATTCGGCTACAAAGGACAGTGCTCCGCTTTCCCCCGAGCTAGCCGATGGGTCGGGGAACTCAAACAGCAACGCTGGCCATGCGCTCAGCGAGTCTCGTGCAGCAGTAGTGGTCGGCCTGATCGCTGCTGGGCTGCGCGCCTGTTGGGTTCTGCTTGCCGCTCGGGCACCAGTCGGGTTATCGGACCCCTATGTGTATCTCAGTGCGGCTGCTTCGCTGTCTGAAGGGAACGGATACACCTCGTTATTGGGTCGATCTACTGCTTACTATCCGCCCGGCTACCCCATGTTCGTGGCCTTAGTACAACGAGTCTCTGAGCTCATCGGTCAGGGGCCAAGGTTGATTCTGATTCTGGGCCTAGCCCAAGCAGTTCTTGGAGGTGTTGGCGCCGCTGCATTAGTCATAGCTGGCAATCGACTCCGGCCGGGTGCGTGGTTGGGAGTACTAGCAGGACTGCTTTTCGCCTTCTGGCCAAACCTGATTATTCATTCAGGTCTGGTCCTGTCGGAGTCCCTCTATTTGTCAGCTTTTTGTGTGCTACTTGCAGCGCTGTGTGTCTGGACCTGCAAGCCAGGGGTGACAACCCGCAGCAACTCAGTCCTCGTGATCTCAGCTGTTTTGGGAGCAACAGCGCTCTGTGCTCTGGTGCGTCCTCAGTCCGTTGCGGTGCTCCTGCCGGCCGTCGGTCTGGGCTGGCTACTCGGCGGTCTGGGTTGGCGTTTCGCACTGCGTGGGCTGGCATTGCTTGTGCTTGGCATGCTGATTGCAATTTTGCCTTGGACTCTGCGCAACGCTTTGGTGATGAACGCGTTCGTTCCGATGTCCACGAATACTGGAGATAACTTTTGTATTGGATTCCATGACGGGGCTACAGGAGGGTTCAGCATTGCAGCGGCATGTGCGACTCGCGGCAATTACACCGATGGACCAGAAATTGAAGTCGCGCGTGACGGCGAACTGCGGGCTCGGACCCTTCGATGGATCGCAGATAACCCGGGTGAGATTCCCGCTCTGAGCTTCCAAAAACTGCAGATCACCCTGAGTCATGATGCTGATGCCGTGTTTGCCTTTGAGTCCTACGGCGCAGACGCTCATTTGAGCAACAGCGAACGCTCTTTGTTGAATTGGGTTTGCAATGGTTATTACTGGGCCGTGAGTCTGCTGGCCTTGGTCGGGGTGGCCCTAGTGCTGCGTGACTGGCGCGCCGCTATCAGGTCGACTGCGAACAAGACGACTGCGAACATGTTGACTGCGAACAAGAGGATTGCGAGCTACGGCCTTGTTCTGGTGTTTGTCTGCATGTTCGGTGCGCTCTTGCCTGTGCTGTTTTTTGGTCATGAGCGATTCAAGATTCCGATCCTCCCTTGCGTGGCGCTGCTTGCTGCGCTCGCGATTCACAGTTTCTTCCACAGGAACCCGCAGGGAAGCACCCAAGGAACTCAGCAGGATGTGGCCTCCGAATCCGCTGAACAAGAGGCCAGACAATGAGCAAAGTTGCAGGTGTACGCAACCGCGGCCATACCCGCAGAACCTTCTTGCTAGCCGCTGGATTCGGAGCGTTGCTGGCACTGACGATTTTTCTTGGGATCATGCAGAGCACGCGGCAGGCCTTCCTTGATGAGGACCTGCTCGGGAATTTCTACGATGGCCAAGCTCAAGCTCTGCTCGATGGCCACATGAACGTTGACCCAAAAGTTCCCGGGTTTGAGGGCTTTCGGATCGGAGAGCAGACGCACATCTATCAGGGAATCGTTCCGGCTCTCGTGCGAATGCCGTTGCTGGCTGTTACTGACAGATTCTTGGGACGCTTAACTGGCTTATCGATGATTCTTGGGTTTGGTACGGCGCTGGGGTTTCTGATCGCTGCGGCTTGGAGGATCCGCTCGCTCATGCGGGGCGAGATTGAGTTAGGCCGCGCAGAGACGGCTTGTACGGCAGTTGTTTCGTTTGGGATTGCCGGTAGTTCCCTACTCTTCTTGAGTTCCGCATCTTGGGTCTATCACGAGGCGCTGATCTGGGGAGTAGCGCTGTGCCTAGGATCATTCACCACCTTGATCCACTGGCTAGCCCCAGTTGGTCAAGTAAAGATCTCAGCTCGGCTGGGGTCGCTCGTGACTTCGTTATTCCTAGCTGGACTAGCTATCAACACGAGATCCTCAATTGGACTGGGTCCGCTAGCAGCTCTGGGGCTGACAGCAGTGTGCTTGTTCTTTGCCGTTGTTACTGGCCGTCGAGTGCATTCTCAGGTTGATGATGCGGCTCAGACTCGCCCTCCGTTCGTGCAACGAATCTCCGGGTGGGACCCGCAGCGCTCAACAACTCGACCGGTTCTTTCGCTACTGCTGATTCTGGTCGGCGTGACGTTGGCGATCGTGCTCTATGCCGCAGTCAATCAGGCCAGGTTTGATTCCTGGTTTGGTGTCCCGCTCGACTAACAGGTGCTTGTAGATACTGACCCTGCGCGTTCTGCTGCGCTT
>WLLG01000211.1 GCA_009700815.1 Actinomycetota bacterium | reverse complement strand
CGGGCCTCATCCATGACCTGAGTAGATGCGTAGTACTTGGCATCAATCCACGGAACAGTCTCGACAATCTTTGCCGTACAAATCATTGCACCCTGTTCTCCGTGCATGAACTGCGAGAGCGTCCAGTTCTGGCTCTCGATGCCAACCTGGATCCACTCCTTGTCAGTCCACTTCTCAAAAGGCGTTCCAGCCACGTCGAATTCCAATAGCCCGCCGTTCATGTCTGCGTTGGCAAGCACAACCTGCTCTTGGTCAACCTCGGTCTCCCATGGAAGGTCTTTCTCGCCATCCCACATGGAGTGCTTTGCCTTCTCGTACAACTTCTCAAGGCTTGGCCGAGCGCCCTTCTCGTAATCCCAGGTGAAGATCGCATCTGAGTTGTCCTGTACAACAGAGATCACAGCATCACGATCGGTGTTCGTGATTGCAAGGATTGCCTCGATGTCGTTGACATCAGCACGGCCGATCATGTCTTCAGTGGTGCGTTCCTGATCTAGTGACATTGTTACTCCTGAATGGTTGAAAGGGTCTGTAGGGGAGATGGTCTGTAAGGGAAATGGTCTGTAAGGGAAATGGTCTGTGAAAAATGGTGTGACGGTTTGGTAGGGCTGAGCTAACCAGGTCGACGCTTCAACGGCGGTGCGCTGATTCCGGGCAACAAGAACATGCGCACCAGACGCCTTGAGTCTTGTTCCTTGCAAAGATCAAACTCAGCTGAGGGCTCTGCCACATAGGACACAACGAGCCGAGCAACCCACATACCGACCGTGATCGCTGCTGCCTCGTCCATGAAGCGGAGTAGCACGGGTTTCATAACCTGTGCCGCTGTGAGAAACAGAAGGTCCAGTTGTTCGAATGAAAGCAGTTGGTCAAGCAAGGCGCTCTCGTGGTCGCGCATAAAGCTCAGGGCCTGATGCTGTTCCAAGAATTGCGCCGCGTGGTGCATCGCGACAGTGAGGCAATCCTCGACCTGATCCACACCGGCCAACTCGACTGTCAGAACTGCCAACAGAGAACGAATCTCTCCGAGCACTGCTGCTTGCATGATTGCATTCTTGCCGCCAGGAAACAGCCGGTAGACGGTTGCTCGAGACACACCTGCCTCTTTAGCTACGTCCTCGATGGTGGTCTTCGAGAGCCCCCACCTGCCCACGCATCGCAGCAGCGCAGAGGTGACTCGGGCTTGAGCGGAACCAGCCTCCCTACTAGTCGCAGAGAGATCCCCTAGTGAAACCAGAGCGAGTGGACCTTGAATCGAATCTTCGTTCACCACGCACCTCCCCGGATGACTGCTAGTGGTTGTTACAATAAGACCATTACTGTCTCATCGACAAGGAATTCATGTTGTGACTTCAGTCACCTAACTTCTGAATCGGGCGTAGCTTCAGAAGAGTCGACCAGGACGCCAGCTAGGAATTGGGTGCGGATGACACTGTGCGTCGCAACCTGATCGCTCAGGTCAAGCCCAGTAGGGCTAGCCATCCACGACAAGGTCATTCGCATGAGATAGTCAGCCCCCAGCTCAGGAGTCATGCCGGGCCGTAACCGACCAGCAGCCTGCTCCTTGATCAGCAGGTCACGCATGTAGTCGCGGATCACGCCGTGGACGAGCGGCTCGGATGGCTGCACGGCGGCAACAAGTTCGAGCATCTCTGATTCCACCATATTTTCTAAGAGCTGGCTTTTTTGGATCAGCTTTCTTCCAATGACCAAACCCGCAACCAACTGCTCCTCGAGCGTCGGAAGGTCCTCAACAGCTTCTGCTAGACGTGCCCAAAACCTGGCAATCTCCCAAGTGGCGGTTTCCTGAACAAGTTGCGGCCTTCCGCCCGGGAAGTATCGGTAGATCGTTGTGCGTGAGACACCGGCCGATGCAGCCACCTCTTCAAGCGAGAAGCCACCAACGCTGCTGGTCTCGGCGCAGAGAACCGCCGCCTGCATGATTCGTTCGCGAGTCTCCTCGACTTCGGTACTCATGTTTTGGTGGGGGCTTCATGCTCAGGTCCAGCACCCACGGCCCAAGGAATCTCATCCGGGTCATAGTCAGGGTCTGCATATTCGGCAGGGGTTTGATCTCCCTTGGCCCTATTCCTGGCGACCATGCGCAGCACCAGTGGGTATCCACAGAGGGCAATCAGGGCGAAGATCCACCACTGCATCATGTACGAGAAATTCTGCGATGGATCCTTTGTCTGCAGTTCAATCACAGCCGGACTGTCATTAGCCTGGGCGGGAGTCTGGCCGTCAAGCAGCACCCAGACCGGCTCAATACTGTAGGGAAGTTGCTCCTCGTAGCGATCAAGGTCAACCCTCGATAACGCAGAAAGCTCGCCTTGATTTGGGTCCACCGATCCGAACGAACCGCGTTGCTGAGTCAACTGAATGTTGCCCGTTACTGATACCTGACCCTTTGGTGCCTCAGACCCGGGAAAAGGAGGGTTCTGAGCGGAAGGCTCAAGCGGAATCCAGCCACGCACGATTGGAACAGCCGTACCATCGGCTTGAACCAGCGGGGTCATGACCCAAGCTCCTGGGGCGCCGCCGCGCGAACGGTTTAAGATCGCGACCTCGTTGGCAGAATCGTAGACCCCCGTCACCTCAACTCTTCGGTATCGAGCACTCTCCTTCACCGCTGCCGGTTTCATCTCCGAGTCCCCAATAACTGCAGTCAGCCCCACCGGTGCGGCGCGTGCAATTGTTTGAAGCTGCTCCGACTTCTGACGCTCTTCGAGGTAGCGCGACCTCTGCCAAAAGCCCAAGCCAATCAGCGTCACCACGAGAGCGGCAATCAGCACATGGCTGAGCAACCAGAGTGGCTTTCGCAAAAACCTATACATGCAGTGACCCTAGGCGGCGATCACTACATGACGGTAGGCGGCTGAAAACTGCTCCAAACTCGCACAGGAACGGCTCTTCAGTCGCTCGGAAGCACATGATCTGCAAACTGGTCCCGAAGGTCCTTCTTTGAGAACTTTCCGACGCTGGTTTTTGGGATCTCATCGATGAACACGACTTCGTCTGGCAGCCACCAACTTGCCACTCGGCCGCTCAGGAACTCCAGAACCTCGGCTTGAGTCAAGGTCATCTCGGGCCGAATGACTACAGCTGCGAATGGTCGCTCGCCCCACTTGGGGTGCGGCAAGCCAATGACTGCTGCCTCAGCTACCGCTGGGTGAGCCATAATCTCATTCTCGAGCTCCACCGAAGAGATCCACTCCCCTCCGGACTTCACCACGTCTTTCGTGCGGTCCACTATGCGGACATACCCATCTGGGGTCATCACAGCAACGTCGCCCGTTCGCAACCAACCGTCCGGGGTGAATGACTCCGCCGAACGGTCATCGTTGTAGTAGCCCGACGCTATCCAAGGACCAGCAGCCTGCAGTTCTCCTCGGGTTGTGCCATCCCAAGGAAGCTCCGCTCCAGTCTCTTGATCAACAATTCTTAGCTCCACCCCGAGTACTGCGGGACCCTGTGAGGCACGGAGGTCTGCCAGTTCATCCTCGGGAAGGTCTGCCAACCACGAGCGAGTAATAGCCACGGATGCAATCGGGCTGGTCTCAGTCATTCCCCATGCCTGCAGGATGGGCAGACCGAGTTGGTCCCGATATGCCTCGGACAATGCTTTAGGTACCGCCGAACCACCACAGGGAATTGTTCGTAGCGCGCTGGTATCTCTGCCTTTGAGCTCGGGCAACACCCCCATCCAAATTGTTGGAACTCCTGCAGGAACAGTCACACGCTGCTCAACGATCAGATCTGCCAACGCAGCGGGGGTCATGCGCGGCCCCGGCAAAACAAGGTTGGCACCTGTGGCTACTCCTGCGTGTGCAAGCCCCCAGGCATTTGCATGGAACATGGGGACCACGGGCATGACTGTGTCCGACTCGCAGACTCCGACGCTGTCTGCCTGCAACACTGACAGGGTATGCAGATAGGTGCTGCGATGGGTGTAGATCACACCCTTTGGGTTCCCCGTCGTGCCAGAGGTGTAACACATCGCAGCTGCGGCGTTTTCATCACCGAGGAAGAATTCAGCAGGTTCAGCCGCATCAAGTAACTCCTCGTAATTCAATACGCTGACACCCTCTGGGTTTGGGGCTTCGCCGCCATCATCCATGACTACGAGATGCCGCACGGTCCGAAAGCTTGGAAGCAGCGGCGCGAGGAGGCCGAGAAGGGAACGGTCCACAAACACCACATCGTCTTCTGCGTGGTTGACGATGTACGTGAGTTGTTCTGGGAACAGTCGGATGTTCAGCGTGTGCAGGACGCGCCCGCTACAAGGCGCTGCAAAGTACAGCTCCAGATGTCGCGCTGAGTTCCAAGCGAAGGTTGCAACTCGAGACTCTGGCGGAACCTCGAGCGAGTCGAGCACGCTCACCAGCTTTCGAGTTCGCTCTGCCCACTCGCCGTAGGTCCTTTGCTCAACGCCCGTGGCAGTTCCCGAGACGATCAGCTTGGAGGGGGTATAGCGCTCCGCACGCTCAACAAAGTGGTTCAACCTCAACGGTCGGTCTTGCATTGTTCCTTGCATCAGATCTCCCCTAGCCGCATAGTCCAGACATCGGGCGGCACTCAATCGTAGACAACCCAGCGGCAGGTTCTCATCTGTCGGAGGGCAAATGATGAGTTTGCTAAATGGCAGATAGGGTTCAGGGACCCGTAGTCCCGCGGGCAGGGTCTCGACCCTTACTGCCCCACCGTCTCTGACTCTGCTTCCTGACTGATTGCTTCTTGACTGATTCCGAACTGCCCAACGAACCGACTGCAGCAGATGCCGGCGCCCTAGAGGCCTCGCCCGCTGAGCACCCAGTGCATCCCCGGTGGCTCCTGCCGTTGCTCGGGACTGGCATTG
>WLLG01000210.1 GCA_009700815.1 Actinomycetota bacterium | reverse complement strand
GAAGAGACCATGGGCCGTGACGGGGTGCAAGCCGTGGTCTGGCAAACAGCCGTAGGGCCAGTAGTGGCCTGTGAACTTATTGACTCCGGAGTCTGGTCGGGTGCTGGTGTGCTTGGTCCAGAGGCGCTGAACCCTGCTCCGTTCCTTGAACTGCTCGCAGGGGATTACCAGTCACCATGGGGTATGGAAGAGCGAACTCCGCAGGCCTAGCTCAGTGCAGGCTTGCAGAGGGCGGTCTTGCAGACAGCAGAGTTAGCCGAGTGCGATCTTGCTGACGTAGGTGTAGTCCGCTGCTGGGCTAGCAAAGCGGAAGGTACTCGTGGATGGGGTCAGCGTCCCGAGCTTGATCTGGAAGGTACTCGGCAGGCCATCGAGGGGAATGAACCCCTGCTCAAGGCCCGGCGAGAAGATTCCTCCGATGGCAAGACCAGTGCGAATCAAGTCCGTCAGTGCACCAGCAGTCGGAAGGTGAATTTGAACTGCCACACCGATGATGTCATCGGGGTTGCCTAGTCCTTCAATTGCCGAGGCAATGATGCTGCCAAGGCCATTCACGAAATTGCTGATGTTGTCAACGATGAGCGCAATCAGTTGTTCCTGAGTGGGCGGAACTGGGGATGCAGCGATCAGCAGGTTGAGCGCATCTTGCAGGACTGGCACCAACAAGCTGCGCAGGGCGTCGCTTACGGCGCAGCTAGAGAAGAAGATTGCACGGTCGCTCTCGGCCACGAAGGTCATGCTGCCGATAATTTCAAACGGGGCGTTGTTCTGAGCAAGATCGCCGACGTCAAGGTTCTGAACGTTTGGAAGCAAAATGTCTGCGGAGCCTGCGGGGATCTGCAGGGTGACTCCGTTTGCGCCAGCGTTATTTGCGGGGAGCTTGTTCGAAGTGCACTGCGAGGCGAAGGTGACCACGGAGGAGTCAGGCACGCCGATCTTGGAGCGGAAACCAAGCTGCATGATGTAGGGCTCATCGCCCGGGTCATAATCCTCGGTGTTATTCACCGTGATCGACTGGGGCGAGACTTTCCACTGAAGCGGAGCAGGGCCCCCTGGCGTGCATGCTGCAGCAAGTAATGCTGCTAGCAAGCTGAACGAAATGATTGCACTGATTTTGCGCATGGCAACTGCCTCCCAATCAAGAAAGGTCCAGCACCCACAAGACCCCCAACAACTGTTGGAAATAGTAGCCCTAATTCAATCGGCAGGACTTCATGAGTTAGAAGGGGTTATGAAGTGATGGGTGTGTAGACCCCGGTTGCAAACCGCTTTCCGTCCCAGTGGTCAAGGGTCCAGACTGAGCCCTTGGCACAACCGGACTTTCCAGGAATGTGCAAACCCCGTAGCTGTGCCCTGCGGATCAGGTCAGGAATGACGTCTCCATGGCTACACAGCACCGTGGTAGTCGCAGCCGCTTTCGTCAGCAGCTTCCAGCTCTTGTCAATGTCTGAAGACTCAGCCAGAGCATCCTGAAGTTCGATATCTAGGCCGAGCGCTAGGGCCAGCGGCTCGACTGTTTGCACGCATCGCGGAAACGGGCTGCAGAGGATGCGGCTAATCGGGGCATGGCGCAGCCAGTCGGAGAGCTTGTCGGCCTGAGCCTGCCCGGCAGGATCTAAGGGGCGGTCCCGGTCATGAGCATCGAACTGATCCCGATGGCCTGCGGACGCATGGCGAACTAGGTAGACCGTCACTGGAGAAAGCCTGTCATGGGGTAGAGATCCCTCTCATCGTGAAGCCATTGGCACAGAGAAATTCAACCGTGGAAGAGGCATCAAGGTGGTGATGCGCTCTGATTCCGATTGAGAGCGCACCTTGCACGTTCAGGGCAAGGTCGTCGATAAAGAGTGTCTCTGGCGCAGTGGTTTCAAGTTCGCTCAGCACATGGTGAAACACAGCTGGGTCGGGCTTGGCAATGCCAATTTCAGCCGTATTAAAAATGACGTCGAACTCGTCAGTGAGATCCAGGACGGCCAAGTCTCTTCGTAGGCGTGTCGTGCCATTCGACAGCAAGGCCACTGTTGCTTGACTGCGAACGGAGCGAAGGATCTGAAGCATCTCTGTGTTAATGAGGCCCACGTTGGCCTCCCATGCATCGAGTGCTCCGGCTACCTCGATGCCATGAGTACCAGTTACCTGGGAACGAATCGCGTCCATCCAGCTTCGGTAATCCAGCTTGCCTGTTGTCGCTGCTGCCCCAAGTTCAGTGCCGAAACCGACACGCAGAATTGTTCCCGGTTCTAAACCGTAAGCAACTTCCACCTGCGAGATCTCAACGTCATTCCAATCTCGAATCACACCGTCGAGATCAAAGATCACCGCTGTCGGCAGGAGTCGGTCATCGGGCACAGCGAGCAGCGTAGCGAGTCAGCCGGAGTTATCGAAGCTGGCGCAGATCGGCAATGACTTGGGCCAGCGTGACGAGCAGGTGATCGATATCGCTTGAGAGTGTGTTCCACCCCACCGAGATTCGCAAGGAGTGCGCAGCATCCACACCCATGGCCTGCAAGATCGGGCTTGGCTCTAGTGATTCGCTGCTGCAGGAATTACCTGAATGCACCGCAATTCCTGCTTGGTCTAGACCTAGCAGCACTGGCTGGGGTTCCAGACCCTCAAGCCTGAGACAAACAATGTGGGGGAGTCGGTCCACTGGGTCTCCGAGCACTTCGACTCCGGGGAACTGTGCGGCCCAATGAATGACACGGTCGGTTTGTGCCCTACTCAGCTCCGACTCCTGCTCGAGTGCTTTGACGCACTCTTGAGCGGCGGCTGCAAACCCCAAAACGGCGGGCAGGTTCTCCATACCTCCGCGCCGTGCTCGCTCTTGTTCTCCTCCAACTAGTAGCGGCTCGATTCGAAGACCTTTTCGGATCAACAAAGCGCCTACCCCAGGTGGACCACCGAATTTGTGTGCAGATACCGACATCAAATCGGCACCAAGGTTTGCAAAGTCCAATGTGACGCGGCCAACTGCCTGAGCAGCGTCAACATGAAGTAGTAGGTCGAGGTCACGACAGCCTTCGGCCACCTCGATGACTGGCTGCAGTGTTCCCACCTCGTGGTTACCCCACTGCAGATGCACCAGGGAGGTGTTCGCCGTGATCGCCCCGAGCAGTTCTGCCGGGTCGACACGGCCGAACGGGTCGACCCCAACTTGTGTCTGTTCGTTTCGCTGCGCCCACTCCCGAACCGCCGAATGTTCCACAGCCGAGTACACAACATGGGATGCGTGAGGACCCTTGCGGGACACTGCTCGTTGCACGGCACCAAAGCTTGCAGCGGCAATTGACTCGGTGCCCCCCGAGGTAAAGATGACCTCTCGTGGGCGAGCGCCAAGCAACTCTGCGACCTGCTCTCGGGCCAACTCAAGTTCGACTCTGGACTGCATGCCTTCTGCATAGATCCTCGATGGGTCGCCACCCCTGCCGGCAAACCATTCGGTCATGGCCTCTATCGCGCTAGCGCGCGTTGGCGAGGTTGACGCGTGATCAAGGTAGGAGCGCACAGGGCAGTAGTCGCAGACGGGGTTTAGGGTTGGTTGTCGAACGCTGTAATGCAGTGGTCTTCGCTACCTGCCGCAGCCGAGGTGAGGTCGACTCGAGTCTCGCCGTAGAGCGTTCCGAGCATGCCTTTGACCATGCCCCGGTCAACTGCGCAGATCACAGGGTGTTCAACAGCGGCCTCTCCGAAAGGGCAATGCTCTGTGACGAGTCGCAGGGAGTTGCCCTCCTTCTCTGCGTGGGCCGCAAACCCGTGTGCAGAAAGCGCATCGGCAACCGAATGCAAAGCAGCGCGGAACGAACGTGTGCTTTGTTCTCCCATTGCTTCTGCCATTTCCTGACCAAACTCAATCCCCACTTCTTCTGCAAGGGCCGAAGCTCGGTCAGGGCCAAGCTCACCGAGCGCACGCCCGAGCAACTTGACCAGAACATCGTCCTGTCGGACTGAGACGTTGAGGGTCATGTTTTCATCGCAGGCCCGGTAGCGCTTTGAGGGGCGTCCCGCACCGCCCGAGCCACCTGTAGGTCGCTCGGTTGAGATCTCGAGGTAGCCACCGGCTGAGAGTTTGTCGAGATGATGCCGAGCGACATTTGCGTGGAGGTCAAACTGCTCGGCCACTTCAGATGCGGTCACGCCAATCGGGGTGCTATGCGCGAACAAGTAGATCTCTCGGCGAGTTGGGTCCCCAAAGGCCGAGGTAATTGCAGTAACGACCGAAGCAAACTCGGTCGGGCTCAGCTGATCCACTCCTCCACTGTACTGTCCCTTGGCTGTATCGGCCCTCGGCGGAGTTGCCGAACAGGGGTGAGCTTGGAAGGATCAGAGTCTGCGGCAGAGTGGTGGCCGTCAGATACTTCGCGAAGAGGACCCAAAAAATGACAGAAAATCAGCCTGCAGTCTCTGAAGATGCCGTCATCGAGGCTCTTCGACCCGTGCAGGACCCGGAGCTACATCGATCCATCGTCGATCTTAAAATGGTTCGCTCGGTGGAACTTCACCTGCCAGAGGTGAACATCTTGATCGCTCTGACCATCCCTGGTTGCCCGCTCAAAGCAGAGATTCAGTCCAGAGTGTCCGAGGCTGTGACGGCTCTGCCAGGAGTTGATCGCGTGAACTTGGAGTTCACATCTATGAACGATGCGGAGCGTGAAGAACTCCGAACCCAACTTCACGGTGACCCTGCTTCGACTGCTGGGTCTCAGCCAGCGCATGGGCATGCTGAAGGTCGTGCGATTCCGTTCGCTGATCCGAATTCAAAGACTCGTGTCTTGCTGATTGCCTCGGGTAAGGGCGGGGTTGGCAAGTCTTCTGTTACGACCAACTTGGCAATTGCGCTTGCTCAGCGAGGCAAGCGTGTCTCGATCGTGGACGCAGACGTCTGGGGCTTCTCCAT
>WLLG01000021.1 GCA_009700815.1 Actinomycetota bacterium | reverse complement strand
TGGTACGTCTGCGATGAGTCAAGTGCGCAGAACCAATAGGTCACATCAGGGTTATCCACCATCAGCTTTCGAAAGGGAGTCTGCGAGACAAAAAGCTCTGGGTGTAATGCGTCGTTCTTCTCGATGAACCACTCCTGTGCCAGTGAAGCCAACCGAGTTGCCCAGCGATACCCCTCTGCTAAATCTTGTGCAGTATGAGGAACCGGAGCCGCCAACATCCAGTCCACTGCCGCTCGCTGCGCGTCCAGCCAACCTTCGAAGGCGCTTGCCAAGCGTTCAGTATCAGAAGCCACTGCTGCATCTTCAGTCATGAGTTCAACTTTCCGTTGGATCGATTGAAGGTAAAATTCCCAATGAAGCAACTGCCTCGAGCTGCTCAACGAACTGAGGCAACGAGTTCTGGAGCATGCGCAGGTTCACGTGAGTTGCGCCGAGTTCCTGCAGCGAGCGAAGACGGTCCAAACTGCGATGAGGATCGTTGACAGGGTCAAGTTCCTCTGCCCCGAGCACGACATCGAAAGGCAGGTCGCGCTCCTCCCAGAACTGCGAGTTCCTGAGTTCCGTCAGCAGGCCAGACAGTTGCTGATCATTCAATCCAAACGGGACCCAGCCGCTGCCTAGTTCGCAGGCACGTCGGAGCGAACGAGCAGTCCGACCCCCGATCCAGATGGTCGGATCAGTAGTCAGTGCGCAGGGATCAACTATAAGACCAGAGAAGCGGAAGAACGCCCCGTCGTACTCTGGCTCTGCCACTCCCCAAGCTGCGCGAAGACCGCTCAGAAAGTCATCTGTTCGAGCACCGCGATCAGCGAACGGTACGTCCAGCAGTTCGAACTCCTCCTGCAGAGAGCCCACTCCGACACCAAGAATCACTCGCCCACCCGAGAGTACGTCAAGGGTGCCGTAGGTCTTCGCCACCTGGAGCGGATGGTGGTACGCACCAACCAGAACATGGGTTGCTAGAGCAATCCGCGAGGTCACGGCGGCCATCCAACTGAGCGTGACTGCAGGGTCGTAGTACCGCGTTCCTCGTGCTTGACCCGTAGCTGAGACTGCCTGAGAGGGAACAGCCACGTGCTCGGAACACGTCAGGTGGTGAAACCCCAACCGATCTGCTTCCTGAGCAATGACTCGAATGTCCTCGGGGGTAGCGGTGAGTTCCCAGGGTTGACCAACCCGGGGGTTCATCGAAAGTACTGGCGTCACGATGCCAAGCTTCAAAGGCTGCTCATGTCCTGCATCGGTCACCCCTGCATCGCTCACTCTTGCATCGCTCACCAGGTTGCCCCCTTCTGATTGCTCACTGCAGTAGAAACTGGGCTGCTGCGAGGGCAGCTCAGAAGGGAGAGTCGCCAAGATTCATCATGATGGTCTTGGTCTCTAAGAACTCATCGATTCCTTCGTGGCCACCTTCGCGCCCCATACCCGAGGCTTTGAAGCCACCGAAGGGAGCGTTTGGTAGCACTGTGTAACCGTTCACGCCGAAGGTGCCAGCACGAATGGACCGTGCAACCCGCATGGCCCTTGAAGAGTCAGCAGTATGCACTGACGCACCAAGGCCGTAGTCGGTGTCGTTTGCCAACTCAATTGCATGGGCTTCGTCACGGAATGGGATGACTGCGAGCACGGGACCAAAAACTTCTTCTCGGGCGATACGCATCTGATTGGTGACTCCTGCAAACAGCGTCGGGTTGACGAAGTTTCCGGACGCAAGGTCACCGGCCGGGCGATCCCCGCCGGTGATCAACTCGGCTCCCTCTTCTTGGGCAGAGGCAATCAGGCCCATCACCTTGTTGAGTTGCCGCTCATTGATCAGCGCTGACGAAGTAGTAGCAGGGTCATACGGGTCACCAAAGGTTGTCATGGCAGCCATCGCTGCGGCACGTTCTACAAGTGGATCGTGAATCGACTCATGTACGAGCAGGCGCGTATGACACACACAGCCCTGGCCTGACAGTCCCATAGAGACCATCCCCATCGCCATAGCTGCCACTGCGTCGAGGTCGACATCAGGAAAGACAATGTTGGGACTCTTGCCACCAAGTTCCAAGCTGACTCGAGCCACCCGGTCAGCTGCTGCATGCAGCATGCGAGAGCCAACAGCGCGGGAACCAGTAAAGGAGATTTTGTCTACACGAGGATCAGTGATGAGTGCCTCGCCAGTGGGCTCGGGTGGGCCAGTCACTAGGTTGAACACACCATCAGGAATACCCGCCTCGGCTAGAAGCCCGGCAAGGCGAATGGAGGTGAGCGAGGCCCACTCGGATGGTTTGAGTACCACGGTGCAGCCGGCAGCAAGTGCTGGTGCGACCTTTTGACCAAACAACATCAGCGGGGCATTCCACGGAATGATCGCAGCTACGACCCCCACAGGCTCACGCACTGTCATGGGGAACCAGTCGTTGTTCAGATACGAGGGCAGTGTCTCTCCGCTAATGCGATCCACCCATCCAGCTTGGTAGTCAAAGATGTCGGCCAAGATCTCGCCCGAGAGTTGGTAGACCGCACCGAATGAGACTGGCACGCCATTGTCCATGGTCTGCAGATGAGCAAGATCTTCGGCCTGTTCGCCAATCAATTGCGAGACCCGCTGAAGGATGCGCTTGCGTTCCCGAGCAGCCATCCGACCCCAAGGTCCAGAATCGAATGCAGTTCGTGCCGCAGTAACTGCCGCAGCCACATCCTCGGCCTCGGCCACTGCGATGGTGGTGATCTCTTCATTAGTTGCTGGATGGATATGGGTCCAGGTTTGGCCACCTGAGGCCGGAACCCAGTTGCCGTCAATAAAGAGTTGCCCAGGGCTAATGCCAAGGCGTTCACGCTGATTCAGAACAGAGACAGCCATGGCGCCTACCTCGCCACTGCTACTGCGCTGCCCGAGATTTTGATCTCGCCGTCTGCATTGGTGACCTGACAATCCAGGTCGACCAGCCGCTCACCGTTTTCTTCGCGAGAAGCAGTGACCACAGTCTTTGTCGTCAGCACCTCATCGGGCCAGGTCTGCTTGGTAAAGCGAACCTTGTAGGACTTGAGGTTTCCTACCCCGACATAGTTGGTCAGCGCCGTCGCGAGCAGACCAGCAGTGAACATCCCGTGGCCGAACACACTCGGCATGCCGGCAGCTTGCGCGCTGACCTCATCTGAATGCATCGGGTTGAAATCGCCAGAGGCACCCGCGTACATGACGAGGTCCATTCGGGTGAGCTTGTGACTCATCACGGGCCCCTCATCTCCCACTGCAACCTCATCGAACTTCAGTCCTTCTTGCGCCATGCGAACCCCCTAGTACTCGGTGTGTGCTTCTACTCGAACCGACTTTGACAAAGTGTACCTGACACGAGCGTCAGTTTCTCAAGACCTAGACGAAGCCTCAGCCTGTCGAGAAGATCAGCTCGGCTAGTCGATCGTGATGCCAGCTAGCGCTACCGAGCAACTGCTCGCTCGCCTGAGCGCGCCGCAATCTCAGATGAAGGTCATGCTCCCAAGTGAATCCAATCCCACCCAGGCTTTGCAGGCCATCTCGGGCCCACCTTCGCGCTGCAGCGCCAGCGGCCGCCTTCGCAACATGCACTGCGTGATGTTGCTCAGCGGCATCCGAATCCAAACACATTGCTGCGAAATACACCGCAGCATCAGCGCGTTCAAGCAAGAGAGCGGCATCAACCAGCTTCCACTGCAGACCTTGGAAGGAACCCACCGGGCGATCAAACTGCACCCGCTCGCGTACGTAGTCAAGGGTTGCATCCATCAACCATCGGCCCACCCCAATGAGTTCAGCGGCTAGCGCTACCGTGCCCCGGTTCAGCACAGCAGCAAGTTCCTCTGCGCTTACGCCGGTTGTATCTAACCCAACTGGAACATCGAATTGAAACACCGGCCGGGAGCGATCAAGTGTTGCCACTTCCTGAAGGTTCAACTCTGTAGCCGGCACACAGCTCACCGTGTTCTGTGCGCTCAGAACGGCAACCAGATCTACTTCCTTGGCGTGTGGCACAAAGCTGCGCACGGGATCTTCGCTGAGTACCCAATAACCATCACTCCCGCAGACTGCCACCGTTCCTGTCATCTCCCCCGCCGCCACTTGGTCGGCTAAGGGATGCTCAATCAAACGGAGAAGCGGTAAGAACATGGAGGTGTTGACCCACCCTGGCCCAGGTGCCAGAACGCGACCCGCTTCTTCCATAAACAGGCAGAGATCGACAACTGGGGCATCTCCGAGTGCAGCCCAGTCGCGCAGGTGCCGGTCAAAGAAGGTACGCGCGTCTTCTGGCCCCGTACTTGTCACATCGTAGAAGGCATCTCGGATCAGGCTCGGTGGGCATTCATTGCCAAACATCGCCCGCGCCGTCTCACGAAGCAGCACCTGTTCCTCATTCAGCGTGAAGTCCACGGTAACCCCCTTCTCAATCGGAACTCTCTCGGCAGGACCTCAACCACGGGGAAGGCCCAACACGCGGGTTGCAACAACGTTGCGTTGAATCTCTGAGGTTCCGCCTCCGATGGTTGCGGCCAGCGAAATCTGCCAGGACTGCTGCCAGCGGCCGCCCTCCTCAACAAGCTCGGGGTCAACTACTGCGGCATACGGGCCTTGAAGTTCCATGCCGAAGGCGTACAGACGCTGTCGAAGTTCAGAGGTTGCCAGCTTCATAAACGAGTGCTCTGGAGCAGAAGACCCCTGGGCGAATGAGGCGAACCCCTTGTAGCCAAGGGCCCGAAGCGAATGCACCTCCTCGTACAGTTCAGCAAGCTTGCGGCGCACTACCCCATCGTTTTCAAGGCCTTGTCTACGGGCGATCTCTACAAGACCCTCGAGCGCGCGCTGTGCGCTCGAGACGCTTTCCACCCAGAGCGCACCGCGCTCATGTGCCAGAGAGCCCATCGTTATTCGCCAGCCCGAATTGAGGTCTCCTACAAGGTTCTCTTTAGGAACGACCACCTCGTTCAAGAACACTTCGGCAAACTCGATCGCCCCAGTTAGGTGCCGCAAGGGCCGAACCTCAAGACCGGGAGAATCCATGTCAATGATGAGCACAGAGATTCCCTTGTGCTTAGCAACGCCGGTATCGGTACGGACGTAGCAGAAACATTTTTCGGCCACCATCGCGTAACTCGTCCAGACCTTCTGCCCGGTGACAATAAAACTGTCCCCGTCAGGAATAGCTCGAGTTTGCAGACTCGCTAAGTCAGACCCAGCATCTGGTTCACTCATGCCGACACACCACACCGTGTCGCCCCGAATTGCGGACGGCGCCATGCTCTTTTGTTGCTCGTTTCCGAACTCCAACAGGCTGGGGCCAACGATTGCATACCCGCCGAAATGGACTGACCGTGAGACTCCGCGGCTTGCCAGTTCCTCCATAAATATCAGGGTCTGTAGCGGGGTTGCATTGCGGCCACCAAGCTCTGGCGGATAGCTCGGCACCATCCACCCGCTATCAAACAACTTGGCTTGGAACTCACTGGCCCACTGAGGAATCTCGGGTGACTCATCACCGATCCAGTCCCGTCCACCCTTCATCTCCTCGGGAACTTCAGCGTCCAAGAACGCAACAAGTTCGGCACGAAATGCTTCTTCTTCTGCTCCCCAGGCCAGTTGCACCGGATCAACCCACATCCATCAGCGGGTAGCGCTCACGGTCAGCGGGTGGAGGGCCGAAGAAGAAAGGCGGAACCACTCCGTCGGCTGCAGTCGGAAAGAGTTCTTCTCTGCGAGCCGCTACTGAGTCAAGGGTCCACGTCTTGTCGTCGGTGATCTCGACTAACGGTCGCCAGCCTTCGAGCAACTGGATCTGTCCACCCTGAACCTTGATGACTTGTCCCGAAATTCCCTGTGCCAAGTCCGATGCCAGCCAGCAGGTCACTGCTGCGACGTTGTCGGGGCTGAATCGATCAAACCCAGACTCATCCGGCAACATGTAGTCGCCAGCAATTGCCTCGGTCAGGCGAGTTCGAGCGACCGGTGCAATGGCGTTCACTCTCACTCCCATGCGCTCGCATTCGCGAGCCATCACGATGGTGAGCGAGGCAATGGCAGCCTTGGCAGCGGCATAGTTGACCTGGCCTGCATTGCCATACAAACCAGATTCTGATGCCGTGTTGACGATTGCTGCTCCTACGGGCTCGCCCGTAGTTTTGCTGCGCTGTTTCCAATAGGCCGCCGCATGACGGGCCACGGAGAAGTGACCCTTCAGATGCACAGCCATCACTGAATCCCAGTCCTCCTCGGACATGTTGAAGCTCATCCGGTCACGAAGGATTCCGGCATTGTTGATAACCACATCAAGTCCACCGTAAGTCTGCACTGCTTGGTCGATCAGAGACTCAGCACCACTCCAGGACGAGATGTCATCAGTGTTTGCCGCGGCCGTGCCGCCGGCGGCAACAATCTCATTCACCACAACCTGCGCGGCCCCAACAACTGCAGCCTCGGAATCCGTTGCACCATCAGCTGAACCACCTAGGTCATTGACGACTACCGATGCCCCCTCGCTAGCAAGCAGGAGTGCTTCCTCACGACCAATTCCGCGTCCTGCGCCTGTGACGACGGCTACCTTTCCCTCAAATAACCTGCCCATAGCTGCTCAGATCTCCCTATTTTGTGCTTGCGAGATTCCCCTAACTGACGTTCATGTCAGCATCGGGACTGTAGCGGTTCTCTGCGCCATAGGTCGGCTGTTCCGAAGCCGATTCGCGTGATGCCAGAGCTAGAGGAGGAAGGCGAAGGCGAGAAAGCTGACACAGGCGTCACCTAAAGCTCCGGACCGATAGCCTTGCTCAACGTGGACTCCGAACCGTTCGACGGCACGATCGGCCGATATTTCTGGGAATCAACTCCATCTTGGCCAGAGCCAGTTCGGCCGAGTCCCGACGCACCCAATGTCCTCATCCTTCTTCTTGACGATGTTGGGTTTGCACAGTTGGGTTGTTTTGGCTCTCAGATAGATACCCCCGTGATGGACGGCCTTGCTTCCAACGGATTGAGGTACTCCAACTTCCATACCACTGGGCTGTGCTCGCCGACTCGGTCCTGTGTGCTGACAGGAAGAAACCACCACTCAAACGGGATGGGTCGAATCACCGATCTGTCCACAGGGTTCCCCGGATATTCCGGTCGCATCCCGCGGTCCAACGGCTTCTTGTCACAGATCCTCGTGGAGCGCGGGTATGCAACTTTTGCCGTCGGTAAATGGCATCTCACCCCCGATGAAGACATGCACCTAGCAGCGCCAAGAACCTCTTGGCCGCTCGGCCGCGGGTTTGAACGGTTCTACGGATTCCACGGAGGCGAAACCCATCAGTTCGCCCCTTGGCTTGTGCACGATAACCACTTTGTAGAGCAGCCTCGCTCAATCAAAGAGGGATACCACCTCACAGAAGACTTGGTGGATCATGCCATTGAGGATGTCTTCGACCTGCGCGCAGTCGATGCCGAGAAACCCTTCTTTTTGTACCTCGCAACGGGTGCCTGCCACTCCCCCCATCACGCCCCACAAACCTGGTTGGATCACTATCGAGGCCGATTCGATCACGGCTGGGATGTTGAACGCGAGCAAACTGTGCAGCGGCAGCGCGAATTAGGAGTCATCCCCGCTCACACAGAACTCTCTCCTCGGCCGGACTGGGTTCCTGCCTGGGATTCGCTTGAAAATACTGAGCAACAGTTGTACTCAAGATTTATGGAAGCTTTCGGGGCATACCTATCCCATACCGACGCTCAGATCGGCCGCCTGCTTGAAGCCCTTGAGGAAACAGGTGATCTAGACAACACCGTGGTGCTGCTCTTATCGGACAACGGGGCCTCCTCCGAGGGTGGACCGAACGGCTCAGTCAATGACGCCCGTCCGTGGAATCTGGTAGGGAGACCACTAGATGAGGCACTTGAGCGGATCGACGAGATAGGCGGGCCACGGCTTCACAACAACTATCCGTGGGGTTGGACCGTGGCCGGCAACACCCCGTTTCGAAGGTGGAAACGAGAGGTGCACGAGGGCGGAGTTGCAGACCCGCTGATTGTGTCCTGGCCAGCCGGTCTGGCCTCGGTGGGCGAAGTACGTACTCAATACACCCATGCCATTGATCTGGTTCCGACCTTGCTCGAACTACTCGATATCGACCCGCCCGAGACACTGAGCGGAGTTACGCAAACCGCAATGGCGGGGAGCAGCTTTGCGCACACGCTCGCCGATCCAGATGCCCCAAGTAATCGGCACACGCAATACTTCGAGATGTTTGGCTGCCAAGCGCTCTATCAGGATGGATGGAAAGCAGTTTCCTTTCACCCGATCCACACGGCCGAGCCCGGCTTAGATCACGTCAGCTGGGAGCTCTACGACCTGGTCAACGACCCCGCCGAATGCAACGATCTGAGTGATCAGGACCCAGTACGTCTTGCCGGCATGATCGAGACATGGTGGGAAGAAGCCGAGAAGTATCAGGTGCTTCCGCTCGATAATCGACCGTTCTCGGAATTCACCTTGGGCCGGCCGCTCGGGCCAGCGGCACACCGCAGCTTGGCAACCTACTGGCCTGGTACCGGGATGGTTCCCGAAGAAGCTGTGCCGCCGCTCTTCAACCGATCACATGCCTTGCGCGCCGACGTAGAGATTCCTGAGTCAGGCTGCGAAGGCGTCTTGTTGTCCCTTGGCAATCTGCAAGGCGGGTTTAGCTTCTTCGTTCAACAGAATCGCCTTGTGTACGTGCACAATCTGGTCGGCAAGCAGTGGGTGCGCATTGAGGCCGAGACGGAACTTCTTCCCGGGGAGCAGTGCCTTGAGGCTCGCTTTACGCTCACCGGGTTACACCAAGGGCAGCTGCAGCTTTTCTCGGATGACCGCTTGCTCGGCACTGGGCAGATCGATCGCTTTACACCTATGCGCTGGAACCTCACCGGAGCAGGGTTGCACTGCGGAGCCGACCCTGGGCTTCCCGTCTGCGATGACTACGAGTCCCCGTTTGCGTTCACAGCCACGCTGCACCGTGTGGCGCTCGAAGTGTTCGGTGACGCAACCCTCGACCAAAAAGCCCAAGCAGAGGTCGCTGTCATCCGCCAATAACTGCCCCGCCTGTTGGTTAGGAAGTGAGCAAGAATGAGGCGGCAAGCGGGCCGCCGCCGGCAGCAGCAATACCAACTTGCGGAGTTCCACCCGATGGAAGGGTGCACTGACGTTCACCAGCCTCACCCCACAGCTGCAAGCAAGCCTCATGCAGGAATCCAAACCCATGCAGGCGGCCAGCAGAAAGTTGGCCTCCGTGAGTATTCAGGGCAACTCCCCCAGAGCGACCAGCTGCTTCACGAGCGATGCGCTCACCGCCGTCGACAAAAGGACCACCTTCACCTTTGCCGCAGAACCCCAGCGCCTCGAGCCAGCACAACGCAATAAAGCTGAACCCGTCATAGAGCTCTGCAACATCAACATCTCCGGGCTTCAGATCGGTACGTTCCCACATCATCGCCGAGGCATCACGCAGTGCCATTGTGGTCAGATCATCGAACTGGTCCCAACTCGGGCGACCCCGCAGGGCGGTTCCCATCGCCTCGATCTTGATGGGTGCCTTACGCAAGTCATCTGCGGAATCATTCCGGGACACGATGAAGGCCGTGGACCCATCAGCTGGAACGTCGCAGTCATACAGGCACAGGGGATCAGAGATCATGCGAACATCTAGGTAATCCTGAAGCGACATGGGGCTGCGGTAGATCGCTTGGGGATTTACCTGCGCGTTTCGCCTGGAGTTCAGCGCAATCCAAGCCAGCTGTTCTCTGGTTGTTCCAAACTCACAGAAGTGACGATTGGCCATCATGCCAATCCAATTTGCAGCCGAGGGCGCACCGAACGGCAGCGTCCATTGCATAAAGCTGTCGGCTCGATACCCGCCACCACCGCCACCGCCCATCGTGACCGAGGACCGACTCCGATCGCCTTGAGCCGAGGCCTCCCAGACAGTTCGGAAACACAGCACATGCGAACACAGTCCGGTTGCAACCGCGGCCACAGCGTTTGCCACTGCACCGAGTTGGCCAGGCAGTTCAAGGCCACCGGAAAACCAATTCAGCTCAAGACGTAGTGCGTCTTGAAGTTCTGTTATACCCACACCCGAAAACCCTGGAGGGACATTCATGTTGCCGGGGTAGGTAGCAAGACCATCTATTTGTGAACGGTCCAGCCCCGCGTCTTCAATCGCTCGGAGGGCCGCCTCAATGGTGAGGTCCAGAGGCTGCCGGTAGATTCTGCGCCCGACCTGCGACTGGCCGATGCCAGAAATGACTGCCTGCCGCTCGCCAATATGCGACCAAGTTCTTGGTTCCGGTGCAACAAAAGCAACAGCGGCTGAGTCAGTCGAATTTGCAGTCAGATCTTGTTCGAAAAAGGGAAGCCAGACGGCATCCTCGCCATCTCCGTACTTCTCAAACAACACCTTGACTGCCTGACCAATCGCAACATCTTCCGGGTCAGTTCCAACCAGATTGGTGGTCAGTCTCAAACCTGGCTGATCTGCCAATTCGATAATCGCAACTACGTAAGGCGGATCCAAATCCGGGTACCACGGCTGCCGGTTGATCGTGAACGCATGGACAACTCCCCGACCCGATGACACCTGAGGTGCAACTTCGGTACTGAGGCATGCTGGGCAGATGGGGGCTGGCGGGTGAATCCATTCACCACACGGGGCGCACTGCAAAAAGCACAGCTCTTCACGCTCTCCCCCGGTCCAGAAATGCTGATTCTCTTCAGTCACTCGTGGAAGTACCCGGAAGGGCTGAGGCGTGCTCATTTCACTCCTCGGAAATCGCTTGCCGGCCCTCTTCGAACCCCTCTTGCGCAAAGGGCAACATTTCTCGTGCCGGTACCAGCCCAAAGCTCGGTTGGGTCAGCACCATCGTGCCGAGTACTTCTTGCCAGGTTGCTCCGAACTCTGCCGCCAGCATCGCGTGCCGGCGAACCGCTGGCCCATGACGCAAAATCACTGTGCAAGCCAAGCGAATGAGTTCGTGGGTCTTGCGATCGATCCCTGGCAAGCCGTCCAGAGCCGAGAGATAGCCCGACAACCCTTCTGCAAGCGCCGGGAACGCTTCTTGCATAGAGCCGAGTTCGTCTCGAAACTCGCCCTGGTTGTCTGCTTGAGCGTTGGGTTGACCAGCCATGACCGTCTCCATCTTGATCTTGAACGTGAGTTTCCAGCATCAGTCGCGGGCCTGATCTTGGCTGAGACCTTTCGGCATCACCATCCCCACAGGCTGCAGGTGCTGTCCCAGCATCGTATCGAACTGCTCCACTACGCCGGGTACGTCCCAGCCTCCGTCACGATGCATCCAAGCTATTTGCTTCGGATGCTGAAAGATCGTGTAGCTAAAGTCGGTGCGCCCGAAGATCTGTCCGTTCACGTGTCCCGCCTGCTCAGAAGCAAGAAATGCGATGAGTGGAGCATTGAGCGAAGGGTCCAAGGTCGCCGGCATCTCTGCGACCGCATCCGCATCGGAAAGGTCCGCAGTCATTCGAGTAACACCGGCGGGTGCGAGGGCGTTCACGGTGATCCCCGACTTTGCAAGCTCGAGTGCCCACACAAACGTCATCCCCATAATCCCCGCCTTAGCGGCCCCGTAGTTAGTTTGGCCAAAGTTGCCCCTCAGTCCAGCAGATGAGGTGATGTTCAAGATGCGTCCGTACCCCGCCTCTTTCATGATCGGAGCAGCATGGCGCGTCAGGTTGAACGTGCCTTTCAGATGCGTTCCAATCACTGCATCAAAATCCTCTTCTTGCATTTTGACCAGTGTTCGATCTCGAACGATCCCAGCGTTGTTGACCAAGATGTCGATCCGCCCAAACTGCTCGATGGCCGTGTTCACAATTCGACCAGCCGCCTCGAAATCTGCCACTGACTCATACGCAGCTACTGCCCTTCCACCCGCTGTTTCTATCTCGGCCACCACCTGCCCAGCCGGGTCGTCCTCGGTGGAGTCTCCTCGCAGAGTGACCCCAAGGTCATTGACGACTACTGCAGCACCTTCGCTCGCCAAGGCAAGCGCGAACTCGCGCCCCAGCCCTCGTCCCGAACCAGTCACTACTGCTACTCGGTCCTGTAAAATCCCCATGCGTGAATCCTTCCCGGCGGGCCTGAACACCCGTGGCCGCATCGTAGTCACCTGCGGCGAGCTAAACTGACGCAAGCGTCAGTTTGTTGGCGTTTCACACTGACTAGGGGGATTCGTGGCGCTCACGGAATTGATCGGGACTGATCTAGGCACCCAAACCATCCGCATCGAACAGGGCCCCGTTCGGGCCTTTGCTTCGGCGGTGAAGGACGACCCCGATAGATACACCGGTGACGAAGCAAACACACCACCAACATGGCCATTCGTGATGAGCTACTGGGGCTCATCCGGGACCGGTGGGGCGGCCGGATTACCCATGGACAAACTGCGTGGGCCGGGGCGCATGATCCTTCACGGCGAGCAAGAGTTTGAGTACAGCCGCTCACCACTCGTTGGAGAGACGCTCACTGGCACTGGCAGCATTTCAGATGTGTACGAGCGCGAAACAGGCTCCGCCGTCATGGAGTTCTACGTGCGAGAGATGAACTGGTGTGATGAATCGGGCAGCCCTGTGGTGACAGAGCGGTTCACCCTGATCGTGCGCCGCAAGAAAGAGACGGCCTAAACCATGGCCGGAGCGGTTGGTCACGATCCCTATAAAGAGACCGAGGACCAACTCGCTCTTCGAGAGCTGGCTCGCAGCGTAGCGATTCGTGTCGTTGAACCAAGCGCCGCACAAGGCGATCAGACTGGCGAACCACCGCTCGCAGCCGCTCAGGCCATGGCCCAGGCGGATCTCTTGCGGGTCACGATCGGTGAGGAGTGGGGCGGGTTTGGCTACGGGGACGTCGAAGCTTCAATCGTCCTTGAAGAGATTGCTCGAGCAGATGTCTCAACTGCAATCTGGTGTCAGCTCACCTTCAACGGCCCGCCGCGAGGTATCGAACATCTTGGACCTCCGGCAATGAAAGAGCGTTGGCTTCCTGCGGTTGCTTCCGGCGAGGCATTGCTTTCTATCGGTATTACCGAACCCGACGCTGGGTCAGCAGTGCAAGACATGCGCACCTCTCTCACTGACACGGGCAACGGGACTTACCTTCTGAACGGCTACAAGAACTACTCGACTCTGGGGCACGCTGCTCAAGGAATCCTGGTCTGGTGTCGTTGGCCCGGTGGCTCTGGAGCCCGCGGTATCGGTGCAGTACTCATTGAGATGGACCGGCCCGGGGTGACACTCACGGGGGTACATCACTCAATGGGAGTGCATGCCGCAACCGAGGCAGAGATTGCATTCGAGGATGTCCAGATTGCAGCAGATGATGTTCTGATCGCTGGAAAGCCTGACGACACATCTGCATTCAAACTCCTCCTCTCGCATCTCAATCACGAACGCTGCGGAAATGCATCCATGTGTATCGGCGCGGCTCAGGGTTCTTTGGAATACGCCACGCGTTACCTGAATGAACGAGTCATTGGCGGACGGGCATTAGCTGATCTTCAAGGCCTTCAGTGGAAGCTGGCCGAGATGGCCATCGAGCTTGACGGAGCCCGCCTGCTGCTACGTCGCGCTGTTCACTTAGCGGGAGCTGGCGGGACGCCCCCTGCAATGGAAACAGCCATGGCAAAAACCGCAGCGAACAGAGCAGCAAAGCACGTGTGCGACGAGGCCATCCAACTGCTCGGGGGCTACGGATACAGCCGCGAATACCCCGTGGAGCGCGTGTATCGAGATATCCGCGGCTTATGCATTGGGGCAGGCACCATCGAGGCTCAGTTGAATTACATCGGCAGCAACGTGGCTCGCGGTCGCACCTCAAACTCACCCGGCTGGATTCCCCAGAACTTCACATGACACATGCTGGACTGGCTCCAACCTGGCTGCAGGTAGACCACTCCCCTTCTGCGGCCTCGCTGAGCAACATCGCCCCGAGCGACACTCGCATTCACCGCCTAGCTGGAGGGCTCCGCACACTTGGGGTACGCCCAGGAGACCTAGTCTCATGGCAGCTCCCCAATAGTACGGAGGCGGCCCTGCTGCTCTGGGCCTGCTGGCAACTCGGTGCGACTGCAGTCCCGCTACATCATCGAGCATCCGCTCAAGAGGTCGACGTCATGCTGGCAGCGATTCCAGATGCATTCAGCATCACAGCCAGCGAAACACAGCACATGATTCGCACCGAATCAGCGTTACTCGAAGTGGTTCCACCTCCCTACGGTATTGCTCTCATTCTGCATACTTCCGGGTCTTCAGGTTCCCCAAAAGCCGTGATTCATACTCATGACTCGCTCTACTTCAAAGCGCAGAGCATGGCTCAGGTCCACGCCCTCGGGGCAGAAGATGTTGTGCTCATGCCTGCACCGATGGCTCACATCTCGGGAATCTTGAACGGGGTGACCTTGGTAGCAGCAGCAGGCATGAGGAGCGTGCTGATGAATCGTTGGGACCCCGAGCGAGCGCTCGCTCTCATCTCAGCCGAGCGAGTCAGTTTCATGGTCGGACCACCGACGTTCTTCTTGAGTCTGCTCCAAACCTCGGGGTTCACCTCTGAGAAGGTGAGATCACTCCGCCTGATCTCGGCAGGTGGCACGGGTGTGAGTCCCGCATTCTGCGAAGAAATCAGTCAGCGTTTTTCTGCAGTGGTCAAGCGAAGCTACGGATCTACAGAAGCCCCGACGGTCACCACCTCTTGGGCGGGAGACCCAAGCGAGTGCATGCACGCCACTGATGGTCGAGCAACACCGGGCACACAGCTCCGGCTGAGTGAGACGGGCGAACTTCAACTGCGAGGAGATGGACTCTTTGCGGGCTACACCGATGCAACGCTCACCGCGCAGAGCATCACCGCGGATGACTGGTTCTGCACGGGGGATCTTGCGCAGATCACCGACGGATGGATCACCGTAACTGGACGAACTTCGTCGATGATCATCCGAGGCGGCGAGAACATCAGTCCCACGCAAGTTGAATCAATTCTCACTGCTCATCCTGACGTGTTGCAGGCAGTTGTAGTGGGCTTGAAGGATGCTCGGCTCGGTCAGCGGGTCGCCGCAGCGCTCACCACTCGAAACGGCTTGCCTTTTGGTCTTGAGGATTGTCACCGCTGGTGTGCCGAGCAGGGGCTGAGTCGCTTCAAATGGCCCGAGGTGATCCACC